>NZ_JBFUGT010000079.1:0-26426 GCF_056402775.1 Rhodococcus sp. P3_B8 | reverse complement strand
GCGTAACCCGCGGTCGTGCCGAATTCGTCGATCATCCGGCCCGCGAGTGCCGACCCCATCGCGACGCCGACACCCAGTCCGGTGACGATCCAGGTGATGCCCTCGGTCAGCGCGGCCGCGGGCACGATCTGCTCGACGAGACCGGTCGTGACGATCATGATCGGCGCCACCGTCATCCCCGCCACCGCGTAGGCGACGGCGAGCGCCGGGATGCTGTCGGCCAGAAGCAGCGGAACCGTCAGGACCGCCACCGCGAGGACCGCGACCATCAGCTGTTTCCGGAGCGACGCCGACACCCGGATCGCGCCGAACACGATGCCCGCCACCGCGGAACCGGCCGCGAACAGGGCCAGCACCACGGTGGCGGAGGCGGGTGCGTCGTGGCTTCGGGTGAAGGCGATGGCACCGACGTCGATGACGCCGAAGATCGTGCCCATCGACACCATGACCGCCACGAGGATCCACACGGCGGGCGTCCGGACGACGGACGGGCGGCCGTCGTGCGTTGCGGCATGCACGGGCGGTTCGGTGCCGCGCTGCGCGACGAGCGCGAGGGTGCCGACCACCAGCAGGACGAGGCCCGCGAGCGGTCCCGCCTCGGGGAACACCGTGACGGACAATCCGACGGAGACCACCGGCCCCGCGATGAAGCACAGTTCGTCCACCACCGCCTCGAACGCGAACGCCGTCCGCAGCAGTGGCGTGCCGCGGTACAGCTCGGTCCAGCGGGCGCGCACCATCGCACCGATCGTGGGCATGCAGCCGGCGGGGACGGCCCACACGAACAGCACCCAGTCGGGCGTCCCGAACCGGACACACAGCAGCATCGCAGCGATGGACGTCGCGCTGATCCCCGACGCGACGGGAAGGACACGGGACTGCCCGTACCGGTCCACCGCCCGCGACACGACGGGGGTGATGAACGCGTACGTCAGTGCGAACACCGCGGCGAGGGCTCCGGCCAGTGCGTAGTCGCCGCGCAATTCGGACAGCATCGTGACGATGCCGATGCCGACCATGGCGATCGGTACGCGCGCAACGAATCCTGCGGCGGAGAACGCTGCGGAGCCGGGGGCTGCGAAGATCTGACGATAGGTACCGAGCACGCGTCGAGCCTCACAGATCGTGGCCGCGACTTCCAGCACGTGCAAGTATTGCGCTCATGAGTGTCCTGGTGTGTTTCCACGCCCATCCCGACGACGAAGTGTTCACGACGGGCGGCGTGATGCGTCAGGCCGCCGACGCCGGTCATCGCGTCGTGGTGGTCACCGCGACGGACGGGGCGCTCGGCGAGGCCCCCGACGGGATCCTGACCGACGGCGAATCACTCGCCGAGCGTCGGCGCCGCGAGCTGGAGGAGTCGACGTCGCTGCTCGGCGCCCAGCGCGTGGTGCTGCTGCACTACGCGGATTCCGGGATGGCGGGAACGCCGGAGAACGACAACCCCGCCGCGTTCTGCAACGTCGACGTCGAGGAGGCCGCTGCCCGGCTGGCCGCGATCCTCGTCGAGGAATCCGCCGACGTGATCACCATCTACGACCCCAACGGTGGCTACGGCCATCCCGATCATGTGCAGGTCCATCACGTGGGCATCCGGGCCGCCGAACTGGCGGGTGTGCCGCACGTCTACGAGGCGGCAGTGAGCCGCGACCACATCCGGCGACTCATGGCCGCCAATCCGGAGTGGTCCGAGAACGCCCAGCCACCGGACCTCGACACGTTCGGTCTGCCGGACTCCGAGATCACCACGGTCGTGGACGTCACCTCGGCCATGGACGCCAAGCGCGCCGCGATGCACGCGCACGCCACCCAGATCGGGGACTTCGGCCCGTTCCTGCAGATGCCCGAGGAGCAGTTGCGCGCGGCGTTCGGTCAGGAATGGTTCCGCCGTCGCGGGGCGCCCGCCGGGCTCGCGGAGTCTTCGCTGCCCCTCTGATCGACCGGCCCGGGTGTCCTCCTGCCGGAGAACCGCTTCCCCGCCAGGGTGAGGACGGCTGCGGCGAGGAGGCATCCGCCCGCCCCGATCCCGGTCACCGTGCCGGGTGCCACGGTGGTCGTCAGACCCACGACGAGCCCGGCAGCGGCGACCACGACGAGCAGCGCACCGAGGACGGTCAGCGACGACTCGCCGAGTACGCCGGCCAACGGCACGAAGTGGACGCCGACGGCGAAGCACACCCAGACCGGTATCCACGCCGACAGACCCGTGTTTCCGAGAACGGCGGCGCCCGCCCAGATCACCGCGAACTCGACCACCACCACGAGGGTGTACCGCCGCCGGACCGCCCGGTCCGCCAACGCGGAACTCTCGGCGGGACTACGCACGGCGAGTACCGCTCCCAGCACGGCGACGACGAGCGCCACCACGATGGCGGCGTCGAGGAGCACGGTGAGGGGGCGGCGAAGGTCGACGGCCATGGCCCAGCCGAACCAGCCTGCGGCGAAGAATCCGACCACCGCGGCGGCGCTCCCCCGCGCCCGGCCCGACCGGCGGGCGGCTTCCGACAGACTGGACATCCCGCCAATCTAGCCCCGCGAACCGCCTGCGCGGGTGTGGTTCCGCGCCTAGCATCCACGGGTATGGATCCCGCTGATCTCGTCGCGACCATGCCGTTCGCCGTGCACACCGGGGTTCGTCTCACCAAGGCCGCACCCGAGGAGGTTGTCGGGCACCTCGAGTGGGAACAGCACCGCACGACCGCGGGAAACGGCATGCACGGCGGGGCGCTGATGACGCTCGCCGACAGCGTCGGAGCCGTCTGCGCGTTTCTCAACCTTCCGGCGGGAGCGTCGACGTCGACCACGAGTTCGAGCACGGTGTTCACCCGCGGCGTCCGCAAGGGCACCGTCACCGCGACCGCGCGTCCGCTGCACGCCGGACGAACCACGGTCGCCGTCGTCACCGAACTGCGGGACGACGAGGACCGTCTCGTGGCGCAGGTGACGCAGTCGCAGGCGGTGCTTCACCCCCAGCCGGGAAGCTGACCGATGTCACGACTGCTGCGGGCATACCGCGCCACGGGAGCGGATCTGCCGTTCGGCAACCTCCTCGCCGCGCACGACGTCGCGATGGAAGGCTATTTCTGGCGGTTCACCCAGCCCGCGACGGGACAGGTCGTCATCGCGCTGGCGGGGATCAACCGGGCCGCGGACGGGCACTGGGCGACGCTCGGTCTCGCCGGTCATCCCACCCGGTTCCTGCGGACCGCCGCGCATCCGGAGGGCTACGCCAACCCTGCCGGACTCGGCGCGTTCGCCGGCGACGCGTTCCGCGGGTCCGTCGACCGCGTGCGGGTGGATCTCGGGCCGGACGCCCGCCTCGACGTCCGGGTCGGCGCCCAGGTTCCGTGGCCGCGGCGCAGGCTCGGCGGGTCGAGTGTGTTCCAGACCGTGCCCGCACTGAACCAGTACTGGCACCCGTGGCTGCTCGGCGGCCGGGCCGAGGGCACGGCCGTGCTGGGCGGCACCGAGATCGACCTCGACGGCGCCCAGGTCTACGGCGAAAAGAATTGGGGCAAGGGCGGTTTCCCCGACTCCTGGTGGTGGGGCCAGGCTCAGGGTTTCGCCGACCGGCAGGCATGTGTCGCGTTCGCGGGCGGCGAGATCACCGCGGGTGGGCTGCGCACCGAGGTCACGGCCGTCGTCGTCGCGCTGCCCGACGGCACGGTGTTCCGCCTCGGCAACCCGGTCACCTCCCCCGTCCGGGCGCACGTCACGGACGATCGGTGGTGGCTGCGGGGCCGCAATCGCACGTGGAGCGTCGAAATCGAGGGCGGTTCCCCGCTGGGCTCGGCGCACGTGCTGCCGGTTCCGCTTCCTGCCGAGCGTCGCAACATTCCCGGCGCCCTCGAGCACCTCGCCGGCTCGATGAGTGTGACGGTCCGCCGTCGCGGTGAGCTCGTCTGGGCCGACGAATCACCACTCGCCGCGTTGGAACACGGCGGTATCGGGCGGGCGCGGGCGGAGCTGCGCAGGCGGGGCGCGCCACCGGACGCGACATCCGCGCCGCCGCTCAGCTGATCACCTCGAGCTCGGGTGGCTGCAATGCCTCGACGATCTCGTCGGTCTCCGCGTGGAGAACCCCTATTCGCCCGGCCTCCTCCAGGTGACGCGCGTCGACGCCCGAGATCGCGTCGGCTGCGACGAGCACCTTGTAGTCGCGTTCGCTGGCGTCGACGATCGTGGCGCGCGGGCAGTTGGGGTAGTTGCATCCCGCGATCACCACGGTGTCGACCCGCCACTGGCGCAGGCGGTCGTCGAGTTCGGTGCGGTAGAACGAACTCCACCGGGGTTTGAACAGGATGTGCTCGGTGGGCGAGACGGTCTGGAGACCGCCGCCGAGGAGCGACTCGGGGTCGAGCGGCGGCACCCCCAGCTCCGGCGCCACCTGGGAGCCGGCGGTGCCCGGTCTGGCGATGTCGAGTCCGGCCGCGATCACGCGGCGCCGGCACAGGTCCACGTCGTCGCCCTCGTACAACCGGACGACGTGCACGATCGGGGCCGAGGCCTCCCGGTAGGCGTCCACGAGACGCGCGATCGCGGGCAGCACCGCCGAGGTGCCGGGAATCGGGGCGGTCCCGCCGTCCACGAAGTCCACCTGCGTGTCGACGACGAGCAGCGCGGACCGGCCGAGATCGGGAGCGAGGAACGGATCCGAGTTCTGCCGCCAGTGGGTCACGCAGCAAATCTAACGCTCACGCACACCCTGTAGCGGGAATCACAGGGACCGGTTCGTTCGCACGCAACGCGGGTTTGGGACCATGGAGCGGGTGGGGTAGTGCGAGAAGGGTCCCAACCGATGACTGTGAGCGATGAGAACTGGCCGTTGATCGGCGCGACAGGGGCGCGCTTCGGATCAGCCGGCCGGCGCCGCAGCGCCAGGAAAGAGCAGGACCCGAGCCCGACGCAGTCGGCCGAATGGGTGGAACCCGTCCCGGCCGAGGCCGCTCCCGAGCAGGTCGAACCCGTGCCCGAACCTGCCGATCGGACTCCCGAGGTGGCCGACAGTGCTGCTGTCGAGTCCACCGAGTGGGTGGCGCCCGAGGACACCGTCTCCATCGTCCGGCCGTTCATCCTCACGGGCGGGCGGACCGAGTCCGGGGTCGATCTGCCACTGGAGGCGGTCATCGTCGCCCGCGCGGACGGCGACACCGTGGTGGACGGGATGCTTGCGCCGGACGAACTGCGCCGCGTCTTCGCGCTGTGCGCCGAACCGCGGTCGGTGGCCGAGATCGCGTCGCTCGCGTCGATCCCACTCGGGGTCGCGCGCGTACTCGTCGGCGACCTCGCGGCGGCCGGGGCGGTCACCGTGAACGAGACCGCCGGGTCCACCGGCCCGGACCGGAATCTGATGGAACGCGTCCTCGACGGGCTGCGCAAACTCTGAGATCCACCGGGGAGTCGGCGCCCGGAGCGATGCACACGAATTCGTCAGCCGCACAGGCTATTGCCTGTGCGGCTGACGAAGTGCTGTGACGCTAGATCGACGTCCGGCGCATCGCTCCGACCGGATCGGAGTAGATGGTGCTCAGCGACACCACCGTCGAGGCATACTCCTGCACCCGGTTGCCGAAACCGGAGATTCGAATGTCCCTGCGTTCCAGCGACGATGCCTGCGCGAAGGCCTCGGCGACGTGCGGGATACCGGCCGGGTACTCGGTGAACGCCTGGCCCCCGAGGATCACCCGGTCCGGGTTGAACAGGTCCCGCAGCATGGCGACCGTCTTCCCGAGCACCTGAGCACGTTCCACCAGAAGTTCATGCGCGGGAACGGAACCCGACGACGCCGCCTTGTAGAGGGCACTCATCGTCGGCCGCTGGTTCGACTCCGCGAGGATGCCCGCGTCGAGGGCTGCGGAGATGACCGCGCGATCGCTGATCGTCGCCTCGAGGCACCCGCGTGAACCGCACGAGCACTGCGCCGACGAGCCCGTCGGCAAGTGCGCGATCGATCCGGGACCGCTCGACGGAGTGTGAACACGGCCGTCGATGGTGATCGCGATGCCCGCCGTCTCACGGGCGTAGAAGTACAGGCCCGTTTCGCCTTGCGCGACACCGTCTTCGCTGTCCGGGCTCAGCAGCAGTTCGGATGCGGCCATCGCCTCGACGTGCGCCGCGACGGAGACGGGCAACCCGAGTCCGGTCGCGATGATGGCGCCGACCTGGGCGGACTTCCATCCCAGTCGGGGATGGTCGACGACACCGGTCTGCGGATCGACCCGACCGCCGAGCGCGACACCCGCCCACAGCGGGCGACGCCGGTGCCAGCGGGAGGCGAAGGCCCGCGCGCTGCGTGCGATGCCGGCGAGTGCGTCGGCGGACGCTCCCTGCGGGGTGGGTACCTCGACCGCGCCGAGGACCTTCCCTCGCAGGTCACTGGCGATGATGCTGGTCACGACCGCGCCGATGTGGATGCCCACCGTCAGGTAGGGCTCGTGGTTGACCTCGAACGGAACCCGCGGACGACCGATGGCGCCGGACGGCGTGAGGTCGCCGCGTTCGCGCAGCAGCCCGAGGTCGAGGAGCGCCGACACCTGACGGTTGACGGTGGCGATGCTCAGGCCGGTCGCTTTCGCGGCGACGTCCCTGGACAGCGGCCCGCGAGACCGGGCCACCCGCAGTACACCGGCGGCCGGGCCGTCGCTGATCCGCAGCTCAGGGGGAACGATGTGGAGACGGGGACGGGACACGGGCCGCTGGAATCGAGATGCGGAGCCGGTCCGGGTGGGGCTGGAAAGAGTGGGGGTAGACACGTGGCAGTCCTTGCAAGCGGAGGCGGTGCGCACCTTCGTCCGAACGCTGCATCCGTCCCGGGTCGAGAGTGGGACGACCGAGGACGATCGATCAGGAGAAGACTGCGCGAATTAGCTGCAGATGCTGAGACAGCGACAACACAGTTCCCGCGCCAAGGGCAGCCGCGAGCCCAGCGCGGAAGTCACATAGGTGACCCGCGGAGCGGTCGACTGGCCTGAAGACATGACACGAAACTAGCAGCTTCGGTCGGTTTCACCAATCGGAGGGCGCGTCGGCGTGTGGATCCGCGCCGCGCCACTTCCGCAGTTCCCGCCGTTGCGAGGCGCCGCCTGCGGCGCACATCGGAGAGCATCGCCACTCTTGACTACAAGAGTGTTTCACCACACGATACGCCGAGATACCAACCGAACGTACGGTTACAGGGGTGAGATGTACCGACGTGATCGCCTCCGCGACGACGCGGATCAGACGGCAGAGATCGCCATCCTGACCGAACAGTCGTTCGCGCCCTCGAAGAGATCGACATGACCTCCACCCAGATCTCCGTGACACCCCGGGCGACCGTCCGGCCGCCGAAGGTGGCCGGCGCCAGTCTCATCGGGACCGCCATCGAGTGGTACGACTACTTCATTTACGGCATGGCCGCGGCAATCGTGTTCGGCCCGTTGTTCTTTCCGTCCTTCTCCTCCATCGCGGGCACGCTGGCGGCGTTCGCGACGTTCTCCGTCAGCTTCATCGCACGGCCGATCGGCGGCGTGGTAATGGTGCTGATGGGGCTCGTCATCCGGTTCACCATCACCGAGAGCCCCGACTTCGAGAAGGTCAAGAGCACCCACCGCGATCAACGACTGCCGATCGTCACCGTACTGCGGGAGAACCTGCGCGAAGTGCTGCTGGCGGCGGGCGCGTTCATCGGCATCAACACGGTCGGATACATCTTCATGGCGTACCTGCTGTCCTATTCGACGAAGGTCCTGGGCATGAGCAAGACACTGGTGCTCGTCTTCACCCTGGTCGCCTCGTTCGTGTGGTTGATCGTCATCACCGTCGCGTTGATGCTGTCGGACCGGTCTACCTCACCGCGGTCACACTGCTCAGCCTGCTCTGCGTCGTCGCGATCACACGGAAGGTCCGCGGCCCGTTGCGATCAGGGTGACGCAAATCCTTCCGGCGACACACCGCCCGATGGTTCGGTTACGGGACTCCACACCGTCTCCGGTATCCGAAAGGCTCACCATGTCCATCGATTTCGCGCCCGAGCACGTGACAGACGCCGAGGGTTCCCCGAACGCGGCGAGCGTCGTCAAGCTCGGTGCACACATCGGCGCCCGGATCGACGGCGTCCGGCTCGGCGGCAACCTCGACCCCGCCACCGTGTCGCTCATCCGTCAGACCCTGCTCGAGCACAAGGTGATCTTCTTCCGTGGCCAGGAACATCTGACCGACGACTCGCAGTACGAGTTCGCGGAGCTTCTCGGCTCCCCCACCACCGCGCATCCGACCGTCACGTCGCGTGGCACCAAGGTGCTGCCCATCGACTCCGACTACGGCAAGGCCAACAGCTGGCACACCGACGTCACGTTCGTCGATCGCATCCCGAAGGCGTCGATCCTGCGCGCCGTGCAACTCCCCACCTACGGCGGATCCACCACCTGGGCGTCGGGTGTCGCCGCCTACAACGCGCTGCCCGAGCCGCTGAAGGTCCTCGCCGACAACCTGTGGGCGACGCACACCAACGTCTACGACTACGCGGCGACCAGCGCGGAACGCGCGCAGGACGACAACGCGAAGGAGTACCGCGCCGAGTTCCAGTCCACCTACTTCGAGACGGAGCACCCGGTGGTGCGGGTGCACCCCGAGACCGGCGAGCGCACACTGCTGCTCGGTCACTTCGTCAAGAGCCTGGTCGGCCTGAGCAGCACCCAGTCGCAGGCACTCTTCCGAGTTCTGCAGGATCACGCGATCTCGCTCGAGTTCACGACCCGGTGGAACTGGCAGTCGGGCGACGTGGCGATCTGGGACAACCGTGCCACTCAGCACTACGCCGTCGCCGACTACGACGATCAGTACCGGCGACTCAACCGCATCACCCTGGCCGGCGACGTCCCCGTCGACATCCGGGGCGAGCGCAGCCGCAGCGTCGCCGGCGACGCGAGTGGCTACTCCGTCATCGACGAGCCCTAACATGTCGGCATGACCTTTTCACCTGACACCCGCATCGCCGTCGTCACCGGGGCGAGCTCCGGAATCGGAGAAGCCACCGCCCGCACCCTGGCCGCGCAGGGATTTCATGTGGTCATCGGGGCCCGGCGACTGGATCGTCTGGAGAAGATCGCCGAAGACATCGGCGGTACCGCGCTCGAACTCGACGTCACGGACCAGGATTCCGTGGACGCGTTCAGCGCGGTACTGCCGAGGGTCGACGTGCTCGTGAACAATGCGGGCGGCGCCAAGGGACTGGCCACCGTCGCCGAGGCCGATCTCGACGACTGGCGGTGGATGTGGGAGACCAATGTCCTGGGCACCCTTCGGATCACCAAGGCGCTGCTGCCGAAGTTGATCGAGTCGGGTGACGGTCTGGTCGTCACCATCACGTCGCTGGCCGCGCTCGAGGCGTACGACAACGGTTCCGGATACACGACCGCCAAGCACGCGGAGGGCGTCCTGCACCGCACGCTGCGCGGAGAACTGCTCGGCAAGCCGGTCCGTCTCACCGAAATCGCGCCGGGCGCAGTAGAAACCGAGTTCTCGCTGGTGCGTTTCGAAGGCGACCAGGAGCGTGCCGACAAGGTCTACGAGGGCATCACCCCGCTCGTCGCCGCGGATGTCGCGGACGTCGTCGGGTTCGTCGCCTCGAGGCCCTCCCACGTGAACATCGACCAGATCGTCGTCAAGCCACGAGATCAGGCTTCGTCCGGGCGTTTTCACCGCACGACGTAGACGCGTTCGCGGCTGACCGCCGGTCCTGGTGCTCGAGCACCAGGACCACGGTCCACAGTCCCGCCACGATCGTCACGACCCCCAGCAACATCCATCCCATCCCACAGCCCCCTGCCGATCAACGACTTTCGACCGAAACAGACTGTCGGGGTCGTCCGTCGACCCCTCGACAGCGGACGACTCCCCACAGTTGTGTGAACCGAGAACACGGCGCCGTCGACGCGTCCTCATTCAGGTAGACGCAGCGGCCCCGGTTTCGGTTCCACCGGGTGTGAAGAAAGTTCGCTCGCCTATGCGAGGGCCGACATGGACTGCCATTCGGACCAGCTGAGGGCCCAGTCGTAGATGTCGCCGTCAGCGGCCGACAGGTCGATGGACGTTCCGGTCACCTCGACGGGATCGCCGTACATCGCGGTGCCGAAGTACTGCTGGGCGTCCGCGAGGGACAGGTTGATGCAGCCGTTGGTGACGTTCGACGAACCCTGGACGCCGGTGGTCTCGGGGTTCGCGTGGATGAACTCGCCGTTGTTGGAGATGCGGACCGCCCAGCGCTCGCGCACGTTCTCGTAGAACGGCGGGTTGGACATGAGGAAGTCCTCGTGCTTCTCGGTCACCATGTGGATGCCACTGCGGGTGACGTTGCGGGCCTCGTTGCCTTCGCCGTAGCTGACGGGGATGTCCATGATGGTCTCGCCGCCGCGCACCACCTGCATGCGGTGGCTGGGCGCGTTCGCGATCACGATCTGGCTGCGCCCGACGGTGAAGTTCAGCGACAGATCCTCCGCGCCGTACGCGCCGCCGCCGAAGTCCAGTCCGTACAGCCGGGCGTCGAGGCTCACGGTGGTGCCGGGCGCCCAGTAGTTCTGCGGACGCCAGTGCGCGCGCGACCCGTTGTCGTCGGGCAGCCACGCCCACGAGCCCGGTGTCGGCGGGTTGGTCGTGACGGTCATCGCCTTCTCGACCGCCGCCTTGTCCTCGACGGACTCGTGGAACTGGACGATGATCGGGGCGGCGATCCCGACTTCCTGACCGTCGCCGATGTTGAGTGTGGCGCCGATGGTCTCGTCGGGGTCGACCGTGGTGAAGCTGCCGTCGACGGCAACGGACTTGCCGTCCGTGCCGAGCGCCGTGCCCTTCCACGTGTACGTGGCGCCGTAACCCAGTGCCTCCCCGACGGTGAACGTGGTCCGGTCGGGTGACAGCACACCCTGCACGGCACGCCCCTCGGCGTTGACGAGGGAGATGTCGGTGAACGTGCCCTGCGACGCGGTCGCGGAGATCGGCGCCACCGGATTGACGTCCTCGGTGCCCGACGCCGGATTCTGGGTGACCTCGACCGCCGGTTCGGGCGGCGCGGTGGCGGTTCCCGACTCGGAGCCGACCGTGCATCCGGTCAGCACAACGAGAAACGCGATCAGCGCCGTCGCGATCAACGCGACGCGCGACCGACTTGTCCGAGAACCCAGTTCATGCACAGCTAACAGGTTACCTGCGCTACGGACCTGTCTCAGATCGCGCAGCCCACCGTCACGGGTTCGGGTTCGAGCCGGACACCGAACGCCGCCTGGACGCCGTCCCGGACGTCGCGAGCCAATGCCAGCAGGTCCTCGCTCTTCGCGGCACCTCGATTGGTCAACGCGAGAGTGTGCTTGGTCGACAGCCGCGCGACGGCGTTCTCGCCGGGATAACCCTTCGAGAAGCCGGCCCGCTCGATCAGCCACCCCGCAGACAACTTGGTTCCGCCGTCGGCCGGGTATTGAGGAACAAGCACGTCGCCGAGGCGGGTCTCGATCGCGGCGAGGACACCCGCCAACTCGCCGTCCGCAACGACGGGGTTGGTGAAGAAGGAGCCCGCGCTCCAGGTGTCGTAATCCTCGGGATCGAGCACCATGCCCTTGCCCCGCCGCAGGTCCAGCACGGCGTCGCGGACCTGCGCCGACGGCAACCGGTCGCCCTCGGCACTGTTCAGCGCCGACACCAGTTCGCGGTAGCGCAGCGGCTCGCCGAGCCCGTCGGGATGCACGGTCAGTTCCACGGCCAGCACCAGGGCGGCATCGGAGTGCTTGAGGACGCTCGTGCGGTAACCGAGACCGAGGGCCTCGGGTTCGACCCAGCGCGCCTCACCGGTGCGTCGATCGAGGAGGTGGACCCGCCGCAGCATCGACCCCACCTCGACGCCGTACGCGCCCACGTTCTGCACCGGGGTGGCCCCGGTCGACCCGGGAATCCCCGACAGGCATTCCAGCCCGCCCAGCTCGGCGGCGACGGTCTGCGCGACCACCTGATCCCACTCGGCGCCCGCCTCGGCAGTGACGAATCCCTCCTCCAGACCGACGGTGGTGTTGCACACACGCACCACCACACCGTCGAATCCGCCGTCCCCGACCACCAGATTGGAACCGCCGGCAAGGATCAGCGTCGGGATGTGCGCGGCGTCGAGAAGGCGCACCACGTCGACGAGGACCTGCGTGGTCGGGCACTCCGCCACGATCCGCGCCGGCCCGCCCACGCGCAGCGTGGTCATCCCCGACAGTTCGAGGTTCTCGGACACGAATGCGCCCGAATCGACGAGTTGACTGACAATGCTCACGTCCCACACAACCGCAAACGGTAGCCTGCGGATCGTGAGTCGCCGCATCGAGCATTCGTCGTCCTATGCGTTTCCCGTCGCCCAGCTCCATGCGGGCCTGATCACCGAGCAGTACTGGCGCGACCGTCTCGACCGGGTCGGAGGACCGGGGGCAACCCTGGACGAGGTCACGACCGGCCCGGGCACCATCTCGGTGGCCATGTCGCAGTCGATCCCCGCCGAGCACCTGCCCAGCATCGTCTCGAAGGTCCGGTCGGGCGATCTCGTGATCAAGCGCACGGAGACATGGGGCACGCTCGACGGTGATCACGCCGAGGGCACGTTCACGGCCGAGGTCCAGGGTGCGCCCGCGACGATCTCGGGGACCCAGACCCTGACGGCTTCAGGTTCCGGGTCGAACGTGCAGGTCGAAGGCAAGGCCGACGTGAGGATCCCGCTGATCGGCGGCAAGATCGAGAGCGCGATCGCGGACGAGGTCCTGCGCCTGATCGAGAAGGAGCAGGGCTTCACGCAGCAGTGGCTCGGGGCCTGACCTGGGGCGGGTGTCCCTTGTGTTCCGTCACAGCCGGTAACCTTGGCGATCATGGCTCGCCGCATCGACTACTCAGCCCGTTACAAGCACACCCCGAAAGAGGTGTACAACGCGTTCACCAACCGTGACTACTGGGATGCGCGCATCGAGGAGATGCGGAAGTACTCCGAGAACCACATCGAGCACTTCGACGTGAACGACGACGGGATCGACATCGTCCTGCACCACATCCTGCCGCGGTCGGAACTCCCCGAGATCGCGCAGACCGTGATGAAGAAGGACATGGTCATCACACGCAAGGAGTCGTACACGCCCTTCGGTGAGCCGACCACGGGCACGTACGAGGCGTCGATCCCAGCGGGCCCGGGCAGCCTCACGGGCACCATGAAGCTGTTCGCCACCGAGACGGGCTGCACGTTCCGCACCTCGTCCGAGGCCAAGGTGTATCTGCCGTTCATCGGCGGGAAGCTCGAGCAGCTGATGCTCGTCAACCTGATCGACCTCTTCCGCGCCGAGGCCGAGATCACCGAAACGTGGTTGTCGCAGCACTAGCAACCACCGCACGGATTTCCCATGACTTCAGCGACGCTGAAGCGGCCTCACGGTGTCATCACCCGGGGTACGACAGGCATCAATCGGCTGCGACGCAGCGACCGCTGGCTCGTCCACGACGCGCTGGTGCGCCGGACGCTGCACGCATCCGCCGACCCGCTCGTCGTCGACCTCGGGTACGGCGCCCGGCCGCACACCACGTTCGAGCTCGCCGACCGGTTGACCGCCGTGCGCGGCGACCGCCGGGTGGTCGGGCTCGAGATCGATCCCGAGCGTGTGGTCGAGAGCAGGAACGGAGTGAGTTTCGCCCGCGGCGGGTTCGAGCTCTCCGGACTGCGCCCCGTCCTGGTCCGCGCGTTCAACGTGCTGCGTCAGTATCCCGAGGATGCGGTCGGGCCGGCCTGGGCGCGGATGCAGTCCGGGCTCGCACCGGGCGGGCTGATCGTCGACGGCACGTGTGACGAGCTGGGCCGCCGCTGTGCGTGGGTGCTGCTCGACGCCACCCGCCCGCTGTCGCTGACGCTGGCATGGGATCCGTTCGCCGTGGAGAAGCCGTCGGACATCGCCGAACGGCTACCCAAGGCGCTGATCCATCGCAACGTCCCGGGTGAGCCGGTCCACGCCCTCCTCGCGGCAGCGGATCGTGCGTGGGCCACCGCGGCGCCGCACGGCTCGTTCGGACCGCGGGTGCGGTGGCGGGCCGCCCTCGAACTGCTGCGCGCGCAGGGACTTCCCGTGCAACCCCAGCGCCGCCGGCTCCGCGACAACATCCTCACCGTTCCGTGGCACCTGGTCGCGCCCGGTTCCGGCACGAATTAATTCACGCGACATCCCCCACAGCGCCCCGTAGAGTCACTTCACGAAACATGTTGTGCCGGTGCGCAGGCGAGGGCTACTTCGACTGTGGATCGCGTGGTCGCCGGTTCGAATCCGGTCAGGGACGCAGGTCCCTGTAGCTCAGTGGTAGAGCGCGTCCGTGCCTCCGCCGACTCCGAACTCGGCACGACATGCGTGCGCGCCACCCGGTGCGCAGACGACGGATACTTCTCAGGTGAAGTGCGCAAGCACGCGGTTCGACTCCGCACCCCGTCGTCGCCTCGATCTCGGGTGGCGCGCACCCCACGAGCACCGACACCTCCCGGAAGGAGGAACACCCATGAGCAAGTTCAACCTGAAGACGCTGCGCCGCACCAAGGTACAGAGCCCTGTCACGTCGGAAATGCAACCGGCCGGCCGCACGTTCGAGGGCGGCAGCGGCTACGCCCGCGACGCGAAGAGCGAGCTGTTCCTCCTCGCCGTCACCAACATGGTGGGTGAGCACACGTTCTACGAGTCGGCTCCGGACCGCGACGGCCGGTTCGTCCAGCTCGTCCACGAGGTCACGCTGTCGGACCCGGAGTGGACCGCCCGCCTGATCGGGTGGCTGCGCCGCGACGCGCATCTGCGTTCGGCGTCGGTGGTGGCCGCGGCCGAGTTCGTCCGGGCCCGGCTGGGCGCCGGTCTGCACGGCGGCAACCGCGCCGTGATCTCCTCGGCGCTGGAGCGGGCCGACGAGCCGGGTGAGATCCTCGCCTACTGGATTGCGCGCCACGGTCGTTCGATCCCGAAGCCGGTCAAGCGCGGTGTCGCCGATGCCGCTGTCCGCCTGTACTCGGAACGCTCACTGCTGAAGTGGGATTCCGATTCCAGGGACGTCCGCTTCGGCGACGTCCTCGAGCTCACCCATGCGTCGCCGTCGGCGACGTGGCAGGGCGAGCTGTTCCGGCACGCGATCGACCGGCGGCAGGGACGCGAGAACACGATCCCCACCGGCCTGCGGATGCTCACGGAACGGGCGGCGCTGGCGGCGCTCCCGCCGGAGGATCGGCGTGCCGTCCTCCGGACCCCGGAGCGGCTGTCGGCGGCCGGCATGACGTGGGAGTCGCTCGCCGGCTGGCTGCAGGGACCGATGGATGCGGCAGCATGGCAGGCGGTGATCCCGTCCATGGGGTACATGGCTCTTCTGCGCAACCTGAGGAACTTCGACGAGGCCGGGATCCCCGACCACGTCGCGGAACAGGTAGCGGCCCGGATCGCCGATCCGGGGGAGGTGAAGTCGCGGCAGCTTCCGATGCGGTTCCTCGCGGCCTACCGGAACGCGCCGAGCCTGCGGTGGGGACACGCACTCGAACGGGCACTCGGGGCGTCGCTGTCCGCGGTCCCGTCGCTACCCGGCCGCACCCTGGTGCTCGTCGACCGGTCCGGATCGATGTTCTACAGCCGCGTCTCGGCGCGGTCGGAACTGACGCGGGCGGACGCGGCCGCGGTGTTCGGCACCGTACTGGCGGCGCGCGCGGAGCGGGCCAACCTGGTCGAGTTCGGCTCGGACAGCCGGTTCGTGCCGTTCAAGCACCAGCCGGTGCTGCGGGTCGTCGACAGTTTCGGCGACCTGGGCGGCACGGACACGGCGTCGGCGGTGCGGAAGCATTACCGCGACCACGACCGCGTCGTCATCGTCACCGACGAGCAGGCGGCGTGGGGCGATCCGACCCGGCACGTCCCGGCCGACGTCCCCGTGTACACGTGGAACGTGGCGGGCTACCGCCACGGACACGGTCCGACGGGGTCCGCGAACCGCCACACGTTCGGCGGACTATCGGACGCCGGATTCTCGATGATCCCGCTCCTGGAGGGCACCCGGGACGGCGAGTGGCCGTTCTGATCCCGGATCGGTGATCCGTCAGGTGCAGGTGGCCAGTGCGTGTTCGACGCGCTGCGCCACCTGCGCCGGCAGGGATCCGCACTCCCCGTGCAGTGCGCGCGCATTCAGTCGCCCGATCGCGACGCCGTCGGCGACCACTTCGTCGAGCAGTTCCTGCGAGATGCCGCTCGCGGCGAGGTCGAGTGCCGTGCACAGCGGCGTGGTGATGCGCAGGGGTCCCACCTGCTCGCAGTCCTCCGGGCGGAGCGAACGCCGGTGCAGCGCCAGTTGCTGCGTCGGCGACGGCGGTGACAGCACCGTCGAGAGGTGGATGAACCGCGGGTACAGGTGCCCGAGGCCGTGAAGTTCGGCGGCACTCTGGTGGGAGACCGCGGCGGCGGCACCGAACCAGGTGCACCACTTCGCGAACTCCTCGAGATCGGAGTGCGGACAATCCTTCAAGCGGAACAGATCTCGCTCGACCTTGACCCACGAGCCGTCGGCGACGCGCTCATCGATCTCGTCGGCGGCGAAACCGAGGCGCAGCACCTGCGCAGTGGTGAAGAAACCCGCCTGAGCCGTCGCGACGCGTGTCAGCTCTTCACCGACACCTTCGCGCTCCGGGTCACCGGGACGTGGAGCCAACCATCCGGACATTCCCCTAGATTACTGGGCGTTTGTGGCACGCATCACAATTTCTGCGGATCTCGGCGACCCGCCGCGGGCGCATTCACAGAATTTGTTCAGAGTTGTCGGGAAGAATCCGTGTAATGGCAGCCCGAACGAACTCCGCACCCCGAAGTAACCGTGTGCTCGTCATCTCTCTTGTCGTCATCGCCGCGCTCGTGGCGGTCCTCGTCGGCGGCGAACTCTTCGTGCGCAACAGAGTGAAGACCTGCATGGCAGACCAGTTCGAGAGCCAACTCGGCTCGCAGGTCGACGTGGGCCTGAGCTGGAAGCCGGTCCTGCTCCAGTCGGTCGACAAGAACGTCCCGTACATCACGATCGACAGCGACGACACCAAGTTCGGCCCCGCCCAGGGGATGCAGGTGCACGCTCAGGTCAACGACATCCGGATCGAGAACA
This sequence comes from Rhodococcus sp. P3_B8, assembly GCF_056402775.1. Lineage (NCBI taxonomy): Bacteria > Bacillati > Actinomycetota > Actinomycetes > Mycobacteriales > Nocardiaceae > Rhodococcus > Rhodococcus sp. P3_B8. The sequence goes on along the minus strand of NZ_JBFUGT010000079.1, from coordinate 9,293 downwards.
CCGCGGACAGCAGCGGCACCATCGGCAGTTCCGACGCGGACATCACCTGGTCCACCGCGGGAATCCTCGCGACGCTGCAGCAGCAGGCGTTCGGCTCGCTCATCAGCGGTGTCACCGCCGATTCGAGCGCGGGCACCCTGCGGTTCTCCGTCGGTCCGGCCGGGCTCGCGGACCTGACCGTCAAACCGGAGGTCGTGAACGGGACCGTGAAAGTGGAGACGGTGGGTGCGGCGATCCTCGGTTTCGGCCTCCCCACCGATCTGGTGGACGGGGTCGTCCAGATTCTGACCTCGAGCCTGCAGACCTACCCGCTGGGCATGCAGCCGACGTCGTTGAAGGTCACCGACGACGCCATCGAGATCACCCTCGAGGGTGGCGCCTACACGATGCCTGCCGCCGGCACCCAGCAACAGCAGCAGGAACAGCAGAGCAGCTGCGGCCTCCTGGTCTGATCGACCGTCGGGTCAGTCGGGCAACCCGTCCAGGACGGCACGGGTTCCCGACAGTCCCAGCCGCGTCGCACCGGCCGCAATCATGTCGAGCGCGGCCTGTGCGGTGCGGATCCCGCCGCTCGCCTTCACGCCGATCCGCCCGCCGACGGTCTGCGCCATCAGCCGCACCGCCTCCACGGTCGCTCCCCCGGCCGGATGGAATCCGGTGGACGTCTTCACGAAGTTCGCCCCGGCCCGCTCGGCGGCCCGGCACGCTTCCACGATCGCCTCGTCGCTGAGCGCGGCGGTCTCGAGGATCACCTTCAGGACCGTGTGGTCGCCGACCGCCTCGCGGACCGTGAGGACGTCGGCCAGCACCGCGTTGAAGTCGCCGGCCACGGCGGCCCCGATGTCGATCACCATGTCGATCTCCTGCGCGCCCTGGTCCACGGCGAGCCGGGCCTCGGCCCCCTTGACCAGCGAGTGGTGCTTGCCCGAGGGGAACCCGACGACCGCCGCGGTCACCAGACCCGGCGCCTTGACCGGCAGCATCGACGGCGACACGCAGACAGCGAGCACACCGAGCGAGCGCGCCTCGGCGATCAGCGCCGTCACGTCGTCGGTGGTGGCCTCGGGCTTGAGGAGCGTGTGGTCGACGAGGTCGGCCACCTGGGAGCGGGTCAGTGCAACGTCGGACATACCTGTGAGCTTCGCACAATGCCTTCCAGGGCTTGCGGCACGGCCTAGCATCGCCGTATGAGCGATCCGGGATCGATCTTCGACGAGGCGCGGCTGGAGTTCGACCGGCTGACGACGGCCGTGTGGACGCCGGCCGGGCAGTCACTCGCCTTCCAGCTCGGACTGCGTCCCGGCGACGCCGTCCTCGACGTGTGCTGCGGCGCAGGCTCTTCGGCGCTCCCCGCGGCCACCGCCGTGGGTCCGTCGGGCCTCGTCCACGGCGTCGACCTGGCCGACGAACTGCTCGAGCAGGGGCGGCTGAAGGCGTCGGAGCGTGGATTGCAGAACATCGAGTTCGTCTGCGCGGACGCCACCACCTGGGAGTCGCCGAGCACCGTCCCGGAGGCGGGCTACGACGCGCTGGCCTGCTCCTACGGCGTGTTCTTCCTGCCCCACATGGATGCCGCGTTCACCCGGCTCGCCGGCCTCGTCCGGCCGGGCGGCAAGGTCGGGATCACGGTGTGGCGGCGGGGCGCGTTGCGCGACTTCGCGAGCGCGTTCCAGGACGCCGTGGCCCGGCACCGGGAACCCGAGCCAGAAGCGGCCGGGTCGCCGTTCGATCCACTCGAACGCATCGACACCCCGGACGCGCTCCACCAGTGGCTGGGCGAGCTGGGCGCGCACTCGACCGAGGTCCGGGAGCTGTCCAACATCATTCCCGCCACCCCCGAGTTCGCCTGGGACCTCGTCCTGGGTGGGAACTTCCGTCGCGCGCTCGCCCCGTTCGACGCCGGGACGGTCGAGCAGATTCGTCTCGATCTCCTGCAGCTGCTCACCGAACGCGCGATTCACGACATCGACGCCGGCACCCTCGTCGGCACCGCCGTGGTGAACGGCCGGAGCGCGACCTGAAAGACTGTTGCCTATGAGCGCTGCTTCGACCGAGGACCACCGGTACGTTCTTTCTCTCGGCTGCCCCGACCGCACCGGCATCGTCGCCCGGATCTCGACGTTCCTCGCCGAGGTCGGCGGCTGGATCGTCGAGGCGGCGTACCACGCCGACGCCGACACCGGCTGGTTCTTCACCCGGCAGGCAGTGCGTGCCTCCTCGGTAGACATGTCGATCGAGGAACTCCGGGAGCGCTTCGCGGCCGTCGCCGCCGAACTCGGCCCCGAGACCGAGTGGACCGTGTCCGACACCGGTCAGCGCAAGCGGGTGGTGCTGCTGGTGAGCAAGGAGGCGCACTGCCTCCACGACCTGCTCGGCCGCGCGGCCGGAGGCGAGTTGCCCGCCGACATCTGCGCGGTGATCGGCAACCACCGCGATCTCGAGACCGTCACCAGGCAGCACGGCATCGACTTCCATCACGTCCCGTTCCCGAAGGATCCCGCCGAACGCGGGCCCGCGTTCGAGCAGGTGCGTGAACTGGTCGACGCCCACGACCCAAATGCCGTCGTGCTGGCGCGTTTCATGCAGGTGCTGCCCTCGGCACTGTGCGAGCACTGGGCCGGCCGGGCCATCAACATCCACCACAGCTTCCTGCCGTCCTTCGTCGGGGCCCGCCCCTACCACCAGGCATTCGCCCGTGGTGTGAAGCTGATCGGCGCAACCTGCCACTACGTGACGGCCGAACTCGACGCGGGCCCCATCATCGAGCAGGACGTGATCCGCGTCGACCACGCAGACGAGGTCGCGGACATGGTCCGGCAGGGTCGCGACATCGAAAAGCTCGTGCTGTCCCGTGGCCTGCGCTGGCATCTCGAGGACCGCGTCCTCGTCCACGGCCGTAAGACGGTGGTGTTCAGCTAGTTTCGTCGTCCCGCTACTGGGACGGCAGCAACGCCAGCACTTCCGGGACGGGCCGCAGGTGGGCGGTGAGGATCTCCAGCGCCTGGTCGGCGTCGACGGCGTCGAGTGCGGCGACGAGCGCCCGATGCTGCGCGTTGATGGTGTCGAGCCGCTGGGGTCCGACGTTCAACGCGCGGACGGCGACGCGTTGCTGCCGCGACCGCAGCGAATCGTAGAGTTCGGTGAGCACCGAGTTCTGCGCTGCGCTGACCATGGTCAGGTGGAATTCGCGGTCGAGGCCTGACACCGCGAACCAGTCCTGTTCGCGGCCCGCGGCTTCCATCGGCTCGATCAGATCGACCATGTGCGCGGGTGCGCCGACTCCCCGCGCACACAGGGTGGACACCGCATGGCCTTCGATCAGCAGCCGGGTCTGGTAGACCTCTTCGAGTTCGCGACCGGTGACCGTGCGCACCTGCGCACCCTTGCGCGGAAGCAGCGTGATGAACCGTTCGGCGGCGAGCCGGTGAAACGCCTCTCGCACCGGGGTGCGTRAGACTCCCATCGTCCCGGAGACCCAGAGCTCGTCGAGGAATCGGCCGCCTTCGATGGACCCGCGGATGATCTCGTCCCGCAGCCAGACATAGACCCGATCTCGTGCCGGTCCGGATTCACCGGTGGGCCCGGCGAGCGTCGATGCCGACATCTCGATCCCTTCGTCGAACGGTCCATCGGATTGACGGACTCGTAACAAATTGATCATACAAGCTATGGACACACCAAGTATCCTCTGTGTATACATGACATATACAGAGCGATGTGGGGGCGGTCACAGCGCAGTGACCGCCGAGAGCCACCCGCTTCCGGCAAGCGACCCCCCGAAAAAGGAGACCACCAGCATGTACAGCACCCCCGCCGATCGGCGTTACGCGATCTGGCTGTCCGACCCGAGCTTCGCCGCAGCGGAGATCGCGCGCGGCATCGGCTACGGCGCCGTGGTCCTCGACATCGAGCACGGATCCTTCGACCTCGCGGATCTCGAACGGTTCATCCCGTTCCTGCGCAGCCTCGGCATGGAGGTCCTGGCGAAGGTGCTCGGACCCGAACGCGGCCCCATCCAGCAGGCGCTGGACTTCGGCGCGACGGCTGTCGTCATCCCCCACATCGAGAATGCGGCTCACGCAAAGGAAGTCACGGCATTCGCGAAGTTCCCGCCACTCGGCGACCGGAGTTTCGCGGGCGGCCGCACCACCAACTACGGCGGTTTCACCGACGAGTGGGTCACGGAGCAGGACACGTTCACCCGGTGCTACCCGATGATCGAGGACGCCGGAGCGATCGAGAACATCGCCGAGATCCTGGCACTCGACACCGTCGACGGCGTGTTCGTCGGACCGTCCGACCTCTCCCTCCGCCGCGAACGCGGGGCATACTCACGCGAAGAGGGTGACTTCACCGACCTCGCCGCGGTGGCCACGGCCGCCGCCGAGGCGGGCAAGCCCTGGGTGCTCCCGGCATGGAGCGTCGAAGAGAAGGAGTTCGCGGTGCATTACGGGGCCGACCAGATGGCGCTGATCATGCAGCACGGCGCACTCGCCGCAGGATTTGCGGCACCGTTCGAGCAGATCAAGCAGATCAGGGAGTCACGATGACGACCCAGACGTCGGGACCGGTATCCCCCGACAGCGCGGAAGCGGCGGCCCACCCCAAGGTGGGCCGTGCCCGGTGGACCATCGCCGGCGTTCTCGGCGTCGGCATGTTCGTCAACTACATCGACCGCGTCAACCTCTCGATCGCCGCCCCGGAGATCATGCGCGACTTCGAGATCAGTGCGTCGCAGATGGGCATGGTGTCCTCCGCATTCCTCTGGACGTACGCCATGCTCCAGATGCCGATCGGATCGTTCATCGACAAGATCGGCGTCCGGTGGGTCAACCGGGCGGCGGCGTTCCTGTGGGCGGTCGCCTCGTTCGCGTCCGCCGCCGCAGGTGGTCTCGGCATGCTGCTCGTCGCCCGTCTGGTCCTCGGCGTCGGCGAGGCGCCGACGGTGCCCGCAGGCTGGAAGGCCATCGGTCAGTGGTTCCCCCGGCAGGAGCGTGGAACCGCCACGGCCATCTTCGACGGGTGCGCGAAGATTTCCAACGTCATCGGCATCCCGATCATGGCCTTCCTCGTCACCACGTTCAGCTGGCACGCGGCGTTCATCTTCACCGGCATCCTGTCCGTCGGTTACCTGGCCGTGTGGTGGCTGCTCTATCTCACCCCGAAACAGGCTCTCGCCAAGGGCCGCCTCAGCCAAGCGGAATTCGACTTCATCCGGGCCGGCGGCGCGGAGGACGAAGACGCCGAGACGGCCGGGTCGCTCAACGGACTGGGTTACCTGCTGCGCCGGCGCAAGACGTGGGGCCTGGCGCTCGGCTACGCGTCGTACACCTACGCCTACTACGTCCTGCTCACCTGGCTGCCGGCCTATCTGGAGAAGCAGTTCGGGGTGAATCTGCTCAAGGGCGGCATCTACACGATGATTCCGTGGCTGGTCGCCGTCATCGCGCAGTTCCTCATCGCGGGCATCCTGATGGACCGATGGCTGGCGCGGACCGGCGACGTCACCAAGGTGCGCCGAACCGTGCTGGTGGTCAGCCTGCTCGCGTCCCTCGCGGTGACGGGCGCAGCGTACGCGGGATCGATCGCCGTCGCGCTGATCTTCCTGTCGATCGGCGCAGCCGGACTGGCTGTGTCCGTTCCCGCCGGATCCAGCATCGTCGCCCTGATCGCCCCGCAGGGGTACACAGGATCGCTCGGCGGAATAGTCAACTTCGTCGCCAATCTCCTCGGGATCGCGGCGCCCATCGTGACCGGCATGGTGGTCGACTCCACGGGCTCGTTCGCGGGGGCCTTCCTCGCGACCGGAGCGGTCTTGATCGGCGGAATCTTCTGTTACACCGTGGTGCTCGGCAAGATCGAACGGATGCCGGCACCCGTCACTTCGGAAAGGCACTGACATGGTCGACATCGCAATCGCTCAATTCGCACCGGGTTCGGACAAGCAGGACAATCTCGGCCGAATCGCGAAGTTCGCCGAGGAGGCGGCGGCGGGCGGCGCCCGGGTACTTGCAGCACCCGAATACGCGATGTTCACGGTCCCGACGATGGACGAGCGGTTCGTGGACTCCGCCGAATCCCTCGACGGCGAGTTCGTCACCGGGCTCGGCGAGATCGCCGCCCGCCACCGGTTGATCCTCGTCGCGGGAATCAACGAAGCGATCCCGGGCGAGCGCCGCATCTTCAACACCCTCGTCGCGGTTGCCCCCGACGGCAGTATCGCCGCCGCGTATCGGAAGCTGCACCTGTACGACGCATTCGGTTACAAGGAGTCGGACTTCGTGCAGGCCGGCTCGATCGGCGAACCCGAGACGTTCACCGTCGACGGCGTCACCTTCGGCATGCAGACGTGTTACGACCTGCGGTTCCCGGAGGTGACCCGGCGCATCGTCGACTCGGGCGCGGACGTCCTGGTCCTGCCCGCCGAGTGGGTGCCCGGCCCGCTCAAGGAAGACCACTGGACCACGCTCGTCCGCGCCCGGGCCATCGAGAACACCATCTACGTCGCCGCGGCCGACCAGAGCGCCCCGGCCGGTTCGGGTGCGTCGATGATCGTGGATCCCATGGGGGTGGTGATCGCGTCCCTCGGTGAACGGGTCGGGACCGCGATCGGCACCGTCTCCCCCGAGCGCATCGCAGAGGTCCGCGCCAAGAACCCGGCGCTGTCGCTGCGCCGTTTCGGTGTGGTCGCCAACCAGTAGATTCCGACGTATTTGTCAGGCTCACACGCTATTGCGTGTGAGCCTGACAAATACGCGGGCAACTGTCGGATCAGAGATTGCGCAGCCGGACGATCTCCTTGTCGAACTCGTCGATGCTCTCGACGGAGCTCATGTGGCCGACGCCGGGCAGGACGATGAGCCGCTCGAGGTGACCGGCCTCGTCCAGGACGCGAGCGAGCTTGCGGGCGTGGACGGGTGGGGTCAGTCGGTCCATGGAGCCGACGAGCACCGTGGTCGGGACGTCGAGGTTGTCGAGAGCCTCGTGGATGTCGAGGCCGCTGAGCGCGGCGCCCCAGCCGCCGCGGATGCGCGGCTTGCAGTCCCGGACGATGTTCTCGCAGAACTGGACTTCGGCGCGGGAGGCGTTCGGCGACATCGACACGTACTGGAGTGCGCGCGTCATCACCGGCGACGACACCAACGGAACCGGGGTGCTCAGGACGGCGCGGCCGACCGGAACCGGCACGCGCGGAAAACGATTCGGCAGCGGGATGACGGTGGTCTCGGCGATGAGCCGATCACAGGCGGTGCTGGCGAGCAGAACTGCCGACGCGTACTTCTTCACCTCGTCGGGGTGACGGCCTGCCCACGCCATGATGCTCATGCCACCCATGCTGTGACCGACGAGCACGGCCTTCTTGTCGTCACGCACCGTCGCCTTCAGCACCTCCGACAGGTCGTCGGCGAGGACGTCCGGGCCGAGCGGGAGCGAGCCGACGGTGCTGCGGCCGTGCCCACGCTGGTCGTAGGTGATGACCCGGTACTCGTCCGCCAGCGCGTTCACCTGCGGGTACCAGTATTCGGTGGAACAGGTCCAGCCATGGCTCAGCACAATGGGATCGCCGTCCACCGGACCGTAGGCGCGGACGTACAGCGTCGCTCCGTCGTCGGTGAGGATCTCCGTCACGTCCGGGCGCAGGTTCGGGGTGCGCAGCAGCTCGTTCGGCGCCACTTCGGTCGACAACGTCAACCCGCGGGTGGCGCGCTTGTGGCGGATCGCCGCTGCCGCGGCGACGACGGCGCCCACTCCGGCTGCGCCGGCGAGTGCCCGGAAGGCGATGGTGCGCGAACTGCTGGTCATTCCTGCCCCTGTCCTGTCTAACTTGCTCTGTTGGTGTCTGTGCTCGTCGCCGGGCCCGGTGTCTCACCGAGTTGCCGGGCCGCCCGTTCGAGTGCCTTGGAGATCTGTTCCTCCATCGCCTCTTCGAACAGCGACTGGACGGCATCGCGCGTGAGGGGACGCATCTGGTCGACGAGCCGCGCGATCTCCGAGACTTTCGCCTCGTCGAGTTCGAGCGGCTCGCCCTCGGCTGCGAGGTAGCGGTCCGCGACGACGGCGACGAACCGCGCGGCGACGTCCGAGAGGTCTCGTCGCACCGCCGCGGTCTGTTCGAGGACGTCCTCGAGCGGGATGCCGGCGTCGACGAGAACCTGCGCAGCCTCGACCAGTCGTGGATCGTTCACCGAGTAGTCGCTTCCGGAGGGAACGAGCACTCCGAGTTCGGTGCCCTTGGCGATGTTGGCCTCGGTGGTCTGCGCACCGAACATGCGTTTCAGCTCGGCGATCGTGAGGCGGGCCGCTCGCCTGCGCTTCTTCCACCGGCTGCCCGGATCGTCGGTCTCCAGAACGTCCTTGACCTGGAGGCCGTAGTGCGCAGCCGTGAGGAGTTCGCTGATGGTGGCGAACGTGTAGCCGCGATCGAGCATGCGCCCGATCAGGTGCAGACGGGCGAGGTGCGATTCGTTGTACCACCCGGTGCGCCCCTGCTTCCGTGGCGGCGGGAGCAGTCCGCGGTCCTGGTAGACGCGCACGTTGCGCACGCTCACCCGCGCCTCGCGCGCGAGGTCGTCGATCCGGTATTCCTTCATCGGACGATGTGCGCCCGTCGGAGCAGCAGCCGCGACGGGCCGCCGACGAGTCCCGCGGCCGGGTGGGCATCGCTCACTGAGTCACGCAGATGGACGACGGACATGTCAGCTCCTCGGTAGCCGTGTCACCACAATAGCATTGTCACAATGCCCATTGTCATCGTTTGGGTGCACGAGAGCCACGCCTTCACGTGCTCATGGGGTGGGGAGCGGCTACCAGCGAGGCCCGCGCTGCACGTCGTCGACGCGCGGGCGCACGTCCACGAGATAGACGCACACCGCGACGACCGCGACGATGCCGAACAACTGCACGGCCGGGAACAGCAGGAGGACGAGGAACGCGACGGCGAGAATGCTCAGCCAGATCGGTTTGCTCAACTTGTCCACGGCGGTGAACGCGTCTTTGCGCTGGCGAGCCGCGTGGAACAGCGCGTACGCAGCACCACCCAGGGCGACGATGCGAATCACCAACAAGATCACCGAGACGACGCCGTCAACTTGAATCACAGCCCCATCCTACGAGGTCGACACGCAAACGGCCCCCGCACCGAACGTGCGGGGGYCGAAAAGCGTGAAGGATCAAGCCTTCTTGACCGGAGCAGCCTTCTTGGCCGGAGCGGCGGCCTTCTTGGCCGGAGCCGGGGCCGGAGTTGCCGCAGCCTTGGCCGGAGCAGCCTTCTTGGCGGGAGCGGCGTGCTTGGC
>NZ_JBFUGT010000078.1:0-26672 GCF_056402775.1 Rhodococcus sp. P3_B8 | reverse complement strand
GGCGGTGATCCCGCGCGGGTCGCGGCCCTGCAGGCGGGGATGGGCGTGGAGGTTCCCGGGGTCACCGYCGACCGGCAGTGCGGTTCCGGCCTCGACGCGGTGATGCAGGCCGCGCTCCGCGTGCGCAGCGGTGCCGACGAGCTGATTCTGGCCGGCGGCGTCGAATCGGCCAGCACGGCGCCGTGGCGGTTCTGRCCGCCGGTGTCGGGCGCCGATCCGGTGCGCTACACCCGTGCTCCCTTTGCGCCGCACGGCTTCCCCGACCCCGACATGGGGGCGGCCGCGGACGAGCTCGCGCGGGTACGCGGCATCAGCCGTGAGCGGCAGGACGCGTACGCGGCGCGGTCGCACACGCTCGCGGCCGCCGCCGACTTCTCGTCGGAAATCGTGCCGATCGGTGACATCGCGCGGGACCAGCGCATTCGCGCGGGCATGACCGAGGCCAGGCTCGCGCGGCTGCGCCCCAGCTTCGGTGCGGGCGGAACGGCCACGGCGGGGAACTCCTGCGGCATCTCGGACGGCGCCGCCGTGCTGGCGGTGACGACGGAGTCGCTGGCCGCCGGACTGCCTGCGTTGCGAATCCTCGGTTCCGCCGTCGCGGGATCGGACCCGGCGCTGCCCGGACTCGGACCGGTCCCCGCAATCTGCAAACTCCTGAAGAGAACCGGATACGACGTGGCGGATCTGGGCGTCGTCGAGATCACCGAGGCCTTCGCGTCGGTGGTCCTGGCGGTGTCGGACGAACTCGGCCTGGACGAATCCGTGATCTGCCCACAGGGCGGCGCCATCGCCATGGGACACCCATGGGGAGCGTCGGGGGCGATCTTGCTGGTGCGTTTGGCAAGTCAGATGCTGCGCGAGGACGGACCCGCGCTCGGGCTCGCGGCGTGCGCCATCGGCGGCGGACAGGGCATCGCGATGCTCGTGGAGCGCGTGTCGTGAGTGAGATCGTCTTCGATTCGGTGACCCATGCCTTCGGGGACCGCCCGGTGCTCCGCGGCGTCGACCTGCGCTTCTCCGAGCGCCGCGTCGGCATCATCGGATCCAACGGTTCCGGTAAGTCGACCCTGGCCCGCATGATCAACGGGTTGCTGAAGCCCACCTCCGGCACCGTCACGGTCGACGGTGTCGACGCCGCCAAAAAGGGCGCCCAGGTGCGCCGCAAGGTCGGGTTCGTGTTCACCGACCCCGACACCCAGATCGTCATGCCCACGGTGTCCGAGGACCTGGCGTTCTCGCTGCGCCGGTCCGGTCTGAGCAAGCCGGAGATCGCCGCCCGCGTCGAGGAGATCCTGGTGCGGTTCCGGCTCGACCAGCACGGCGATCACCCCGCGCACCTGCTGTCCGGTGGCCAGAAGCAGCTGCTCGCCATCGGCGCCGTCCTCATCCGCAGGCCCGAGGTGATCATCGCCGACGAGCCGACCACACTGCTGGATCTGCGGAACGCCCGCGTCGTCGCCGAAGCACTCGATTCGATGGACCAGCAGGTGGTCGTCGTGACCCACCAACTGGCGCTGCTGGAGAGTTTCGAACGGGTCATCGTCATCGACGACGGTCTCGTCGCATTCGACGGCAGCCCGGACGACGCCGTCCCCGCGTACCGGCAGTTGGTCGAATGATCGGCCTGTACCGCCCGGGCGACTCGCTCGTGCACAGGATGCCCGCCGGGCTGAAACTGCTGCTGTTGATCGCGTCGATCGTCACGGCCACCGTGTTCGTGCGCACCCCGCTCGAGGTCGGTGTCGTCATCCTGGTGGTGGGCCTGCTATTTGCGGTGGCTGCCATTCCGTGGCGGGTCGCGGTGGCGCAGTTGCGTCCGGTGGTGTGGATGTTGTTGATCATCGCCGTGTTCCAGGTGCTGATCACGTCGCCCGCGCGGGCGGTCGTCGTGTGCGGGGTGCTGCTGATCTCGGTGGCGCTCGCCGCGTTGGTCACGCTCACCACCCGGGTCACCGACATGCTCGACACGGTGTCGCGCGCACTCGGGCCCCTGCGGAGGTTCGGGGTCGATCCGGATCGGATCGGGCTCCTGCTCGCGTTGGCGATCCGGTGTATCCCGCTGTTGACGGGGATCGTGCAGGAGGTGGCGCAGGCGCGGAAGGCACGCGGGTTGCAATGGTCGATGACGGCGCTGGCCACACCGGTTCTGGTCCGCGCCCTCCGGACCGCGGATGCGATGGGCGACGCCCTCGTCGCACGGGGAGTGGACGATGACTGAGCTGCTCGCCGAGCGTGTCGCTCGACGGGCCGCCGAGAACCCGGAGACGACAGCGGTCGTGTCCGCACGCGAGACCGTCGACTACGGCCGGTTCTGGTCGCGGGTCACACGCACCGCCGCCGGGCTCGACGGCATGAATCGGGTCGCCGTGCTGCCGACGTCGGATGTCGGGTCGCTGGTCGTGGTGACGGCGGCGATGCACGCGGGAGTCAGCGTCGTGCTGCTGCATCGGCATCTCCTGCCCGCGCAGCTGACGCGGGTGCTCGAGCTCGCGAAACCCGGCGCCGTGGTGGCCGCGTCGCACCAGCACACCAGGCTACGGAGACTGGGATTCGACGGGACCGTCGAGACGGCGGACAGCCTCGAATCCGACGGCACCGCAGGCCGGGCGCGTCCCGGCACCGAACTGCTGGTCGGCATCACGTCCGGCACCACCGGTGAGCCGAAGCTGTTCGTGCGCAACCAGCGATCGTGGGCCACGACCCTCGACCGCTCGGACACGACGTTCGACATCGGTAGCGGGGATCGCGTGGCGGTGCCCGGAGTTCTCGACYACACCCATTTCCTGTACGGCGCGCTGCACGGGCTCACTCGTGGTGCGACGGTGGATCTGCGACCGGTCACCCACTCGCTGCGCGACGCGGCCACACATCTGTACTCGGTACCCACCATCGCCTGGGATGTGGTGCGGTCGGGGATCGGTCCGGTCGGCAGCGTCCGTGAGGTGCTGTCGTCGGCGGCCCGGTGGCCGCGCACCGGGCGTGAGGCGTTGCAGGAGGTGCTGCCGAAGGCGTCGCTCGTGCACTTCTACGGCGCCTCCGAACTGAGCTTCGTGTCCTTCGACCGGGGTCTCGGCGCCGCCGACGAGCATGCGGCAGGCGAACTGTTCGACGGCGTCGACGCAGAGATTCGCGCGGGCCTCGTTCACGTGCGCAGCGACATGCTGTTCGACGGCTACCTCACCGAGGACGGCGTGCTGAACGGCCCCGCCGACGGGTGGATGACCGTGGGGGACCGAGGCAGGGTGGCGGGCAACAGCCTGCAGTTGTTCGGCCGCGACAGCGACACGGTGATCCGGGCGGGGCTCAATGTGGAACCCGCGGCCATCGAGGCGGCGTTGACCGCACTCCCCGGGATCTCGGAGGCTGCGTGCATCGGAGTGCCCGACAGCCGGATGGGTGAGGCACCGGCCGCCGCGATCGTGGTGGACGGCGACGGGCCGAGTTCCAGCGAGATCTGGCGGCATCTGCGCGCCACGTTACCCAGCCCGAGCATGCCGGTTCAGGTACTCGCGGTCGACAGCKTGCCGCGCACGCCGCGCGGCAAGCTCGATCGTCAGGCGCTCGCCGTCACCCTGTCGGCGTCGCGGGACCGGAATCCTGTGTAGCCCGTCAGATTTCGAGGCTCAGCAGGTGATAGCCCAGCGTCTTGCCGTGTCCGTCGAGTGCGGGGGAACCCGTGACGCCGCCGCCGAGGACGCCCGGCAACTCGAACACCATCGCCATCAGGTTCGGCTGGCAGGTGCGCCGGGCCGGACCGGTGATCAGCTCGCCGTAGTGGGCGGCGACGACGTCTTCGGTCAGTCTCCGGGCGAGATAACGGTAGGCGGCGTGGTCCCGGGCCAGCACGGCAAGGATGAGCGTGTCTCCCTTGTCGCCGGCACGAACGTCGGCGAGGGAGTCTATCTTCTGAACCGTTGCGGGCGTGGTCATGTCGTCACCTCCGTGAGGTGCACCCGGGTGGGCACGAGGTCGCGGGGGAGGGTGCACGAGCGGATCGCGAGTACCTCGGTCGCCGAGCGCCGGGCGCCGCCCCCGCCGGCCGGTCCGTTGGTGTACAGGCTTTCCACTTCCCAGCCGACGAGGTCGGCTTCCTCGCGGGTGCGTGCGCGGGCGGTCACCCGCACGCGCACCTCGTGCGCATCGGTGTCGGTGTCGAGGCCGCGGAAAGCCGCACCGGCGCCGATGTATTCGACGGAGACGGCGTCCTCGGTGAAACCGTGCACGTCGACGAGTCGTTCGGTGACGATGTCCGCGGCGAGCCGGGCGCGGGGGTGGGCGCGCGGGCCCGCGTAACTGATCTGCCCCTCACCGAGCCAGCCGCCACGGAAGCCGAGGGTGACCTTCAGCTGCTGCGGCCGGGGGCGCCCCGTCGCACCGGTGATGGCGACCCGGTCGGGTCCGACGCTGGTGAACGACACGTTGCCGAAGTCCGCGGTGACGTCCGGCGTGAGATACGAGGTGGGATCTCCCACCTCGTACAGGAGTTGCTCGGCGCAGGTTCGTTCGGTGAGTATGCCGCCGGACCCGTCGAGTTTGCCGAACGTCGCCGATCCGTCGGCGAGGACGTCGGCGAACGGGAAGCCGAGATCGGCCATGCCCTTCACCGGTTTGGTGACGGGATCCGCGTAGTACCCGCCCGTGAGTTGTCCGGCGCACTCGAGCAGGTGCCCGATCGCGGTTGCGGCGCCGATGGTGTCGTGATCGGTCAGGTCCCATCCGAAGTGGTGGGCGAGTGGGGCGACGTAGAGGGAAGGGTCGGCCAGCCGCCCGGTGACGACGATGTCGGCGTCCAGTTCGAGCGCGGGGATCACGGCCTCCGCCCCGATGTACGCGTTCGCGGAGACGAGTTCCTCGTCGTGCTCCGACAGTCGTCTCCCGGTCTCCCACACGACGGGGTCGTGGCGCAGCACCTGCTCGAGCACCGCGTCGCCCGTGATCGCAGCGATGCGCACCTGCCGGTCGGCGGACCGGGCCGCGATGCCGGAGACCAGTTCAGCGGCGGCGAGAGGGTTCGCGGCACCGGCATTGGTGATCACAGTGGTCCCGGACGCGAGCGTGTGGGGGAGAACCGCGCGCATGCGTGCGGCGAGGAGCGGATCGTATCCTTCGTCCGGGTTCTCCAGTCGGCGCGCGTTTCCGGCGGCGACGGTGCGTTCGCCGAGGCATTCGAAGATCAGGTAGTCGAGGTCGGCGTGCCGGGCGAGTTTCTCGGCGGGGTCGATGCGATCTCCGGAGAACCCGGATCCGGCGCCGAGTCGCACGCTCCGCGAGGCTCTGTCGCGGGTGCTCGATGGTGTCACGGGCTCGAAGTCCTTTGCTTGTTCTACGGGTGGTGGGGTGGCTCGGCTGCGGTGATGCCGCGGACGATTACAACGAGAGGGCACCGGTGATCAGCGCCATCACGGTCATCACGATGGTGGTCCCGAAGGCCCAGCCGAAGATGAACCGCTGGTGTTTGCCGAGGTCCACCTTGCTCAGTCCGATCAGGATGAACGTCGCGGCGGTCAGCGGGCTGAGCGGGAATCCGGTGGTCATCTGACCGAGGATGGCGGCGCGGCCGATCTCCGCGGGGTCGCCTCCGAACGATGCCGTGGTTTCCGCGAGCACCGGGACGACGCCGAAGTAGTAGGCGTCCGGCGTGAAGACCAGACTGAGCGGCATCGATGTGACGGCGGTGATGACGGGGATCAGAGAGCCGGCGGACTGCGGAATCCAGGAGACGAAGGTCTGCGCCATCGCGGTGATCATCCCGGTGCCGTTGAGGATTCCGGTGAGCACGCCTGCCGCAAGGATCATCGCCACCACCATGGTGACGTTGCCGCCGTGCTTCGCGAACAGGGCCTGCTGGTCGTCCCACTTCGGGCGGTTGACAGCGAGCGCAAGTGCGAATGCGATGGCGAATGCCACCTCCAGCGGCACGAGCTGGAACAGCAGGATCACGATCAGGACGAGGGTGAGCACGGTATTGAACGCCATCACCACCCGTTGGCGACCGGTGCGCACCGGCGCGTCGGAGACGTGCGGCGTGCCCGGACCGCCGCCGCCGGGAGACACCAGTTCGGTGACGCCGAGCCGCTTACGTTCCGTGCGGCCGATCATGTAGGCGGCGAACAGGACCCACAGGATCCCGGCGCCCATCGCGGGCAGGACCGGCGTGAAGATGTCGGCGCTGGTCAGGTCGAGCGCGGCCATGGCGCGGACGGTCGGGCCGCCCCACGGAATCATGTTCATCAGTCCCGCGGCCAGGCAGACGATGCCGGTCAGGACGACCGGGCGCATCCCGAGTTTCTGGTAGATGGGCAGCAACGCCGAGATGGTGATCAGGAAGGTCGAGGTTCCGTCACCGTCGAGCGCGACGAGCAGGGTCAGCACCGCGGTTCCGACGGCGATCTTGGTGGGATTGCCACCTGCCCACCGGACGATCCGGCGGATCGCCGGATCGAACAGTCCCACGTCGACCATCAGGCTGAAATACAGGACCGCGAAGGCGATCATGATGGCGACGGGCGCGACCTTCAGCAGCCCGTCGCCCACCATCTCCCCGAGGTCGGGTGCCCATCCGCCCACGATCGCGAACGTGACGGGAACGAGGATCAGTGCGACGAGCACCGAGACCCGGCGGCTGAACGCCAGCGCCAGGAAACAAGCGATCGTGGCGAACCCGAGCGCGGCAACCATGTGACCTCCTTCGAAATGGAATCCCAGTGTCGCGCGCCTCACAATTGTGCGTCAAATATCAATGAATGATCGATTCATGAGTTCAACTCATGAATATCCCAGCATGAATACCGGCCATACTGATGCGCATGAGCATCAATCTCGGGATTTCTCACCTGAGGAGCATCGTCGCCATCGCCGACTACGCGAGCTTCACCGCGGCGGCCCACGCACTCGACGTGTCTCAGTCCTCGCTGAGCCGCTCGGTCGCCGAGGCCGAGCGCAGACTCGACGTCACGCTGTTCGAACGCACCACTCGCCGTGTCGAGCTGACCACGCACGGGCACGAGATCATCGAGCACGCCCGGCGGATGCTCCACGATTTCGACGACGGACTCACTCAGATCGAACGATTCGTCACCGGTGACCGCGGAATCGTGACGGTGGCATGCCTGCCCTCGCTCGCGGCCACGTTCCTTCCTCCGTATGTGGTGAGCTTCCGCGAGCAGCACCCCGACGTGCGCCTCCAGATCCGGGACGGACTACGTCAGGAGGTTCTCGACGCCGTGTACTCGGGCACGGTCGACCTCGCCCTGGTCACCACCTCGGGCATTCTGCCCGGGCTGCAGCAGGACGTCCTGACGAGCGACTCCTTCTATTGCGCTGTCGCGCCGACACATCCGTTCGCCGATCGGCCGGTACTGCGGTGGTCGGATCTCGCCGGACAGCCGTTCATCGCGTTCGGACCCGAGAGCAGCATCGCGGCGCCCGTCCGCCGGGCCGTCGAGGACGCACGCATCGAACTCGGTCCCGTCATGCAGGCGCAGAACATCGGCGCGGTAGCGGGACTGGCGGCGGCCGGGCTCGGCGTCACCGCGGTACCCGAACTCGTGCTTCCCATGATCTCGTTCGCCGGACTCGTCCACATACCCCTGCAGCCGACGGTCGAACGCACCATCTCCCTCGTTCAGGTCGCCGGCCGACCCCAGACGGCGAGCACCCGCGGTTTCGTGAACGTGCTTCTCGCCGACCGAACTCCTGATCGAGGAACCGATTCCGGCTAGAGTTCCGGCATGTCACCTTCTCGCGCAGATCATCATCGACTGAACTACGTGGAGTTGTCGGTCACGGACCTCGCGGACGCGGAAGCGTTCTACCGCTCGGCATTCGGCTGGGAATTCAACGCCTACGGCCCGCAGTACGCGGGCATCGTCGGTGCGGACGGTGAGGAAGTCGGCGGCCTGCTGCAGGTTCCGGAACGGAAGCCGGCAGGCGGACCGCTGGTGCTGCTGTACTCGGTGGATCTCGACGCGTCGGTGGATGCGGTGCGGGCGGCCGGTGGCACCGTCGTCAACGGCCCGTACGACTTTCCCGGCGGGCGCCGCTTTCACTTCACCGATCCGAGTGGCAACGAACTCGGTGTCTGGTCGTCGGCCTAGTATCCGGCAGAGGATCTAGTCGCGGTGTGCGACAGGGCCGGTGGTCGCGCGGCGGACGAGGTGCGGCGCGAGTACGAGGTCGACGGCCTTGTCGCCGGCGATCTGAGCCAGCGCTCCGTCGACGGCGGCCTCGGCCATGTGCGTCGCGTCCTGGGAGATCGTCGTCATCTGCACGTGCGGAATCCTCGCCAGGCGGGAGTCGTCGTAGCCCATGACGGAGATGTCCGCGGGCACGTCCCGGCCACGGCGGACCAGTAGGTCGAGCACGCCGGTGGCGCACCGGTCGTTGAAGGCGACGACGGCGGTCGGGGGAGTGGCCATCTCCAGAAGTTTGTGCATGCCCTGTGCGCCTTCGGTTTCCGTCGTACCGCCCGCCACGACCGTTGCCGAAGCCGACAGTCCGTGCCGGTGCATCGCGGCCAGGAATCCGGCCCGCCGGTCCGCACCGCCGGGAGCGTCGGCGCCGTCGATGTGCGCGATGTTCCGGTGTCCGAGTTCGGTGAGGTGGTCGACGGCCAGGGTGATGCCGGCGACGTCGTCGCCCCGCACGGCACCGACTCCGGGCAGGCCGCTCGCGCGCGCCACGACGAGGGCGGGCACGCGGTCGGCCAGCGCGCCGAGCTCGTCGCTGTCGAACCGGGTGCCGAGGAGGATCGCGGCCTCGCAGCGCTCCCGCAAGAGCGCCTGGACGGCGACCTTCTCGGCACGACTCGGCGCGACCGCGCTGAGCATCACGTCGTATCCACGGCGGGTGGCCGCCGCGTAGATCTGTTCGACGACATCGCCGTGGAACGGCTGCTGCAGTTCGAACACCACTCCGAGCAACCGGGAACTGGCCTGGCGCAGTTTCTGTGCGCGACGGTCGGGGACGTAGCCCATCTCGTCGGCGATGTCGAGCACCCGCCTGCGAGTGGCCTCGCTGGCGCCGGGAACTCCCCGCATCACGATCGAGACGAGCGCTGTGGAGACTCCTGCCGCTCGCGCCACATCGCCCATCGTCGGACGGGCGCCACCGGTCGATCCCGCCACCGGTTCGACCACGTGCACGACTCCTGTCCTCCCGGGCCCCGCGCTGTCCGCTCGAAGCTGCTCTTGACCAATGATCGCACGAGTCCTACGGTCTAGAACTAGAACGTACTAGTTCTCCTCTACCTCCACCCTTCCACTGCACTGGAGCGCACCCATGTCACTCAGCGAAGCCGCAACCGTCCACTCGACGGCGCCCGCTTCCCACCCGGTCCGCATCGCGACGATCGGTGCCGGACGCATCGGCTCGAATCACGCGGAGATCGTGGCCCGCCTGATCCCCGGGGCGTCGCTCGTCGCCGTCAGCGACCCGGTCGGCGAGTCCGCGCAGCGCCTCGCCACCGCGTTGGGAGCGCCGATCGCCACCGCGACCGTCGACGACGTCCTCACCAGCGACGAGGTCGACGCGGTGCTGATCACCGCCCCCGCGCGAAGCCACACGGATCTGGTCGTCGCGGCCGCGGCTGCCGGCAAGCACGTGTTCGTCGAGAAGCCGATGGCAGTGACCCTCGCCGACGCCGACCGCGCCATCGCGGCGGCCGCCGACGCCGGCATCGTCCTGCAGGTGGGGTTCAATCGCCGATTCGCTCCCGGATTCGCCGCCGCCCGCGCCGCGATCGACGCGCAGAAGGTCGGAACCCCGCAGCTGCTGCGTTCGCTGACCCGCGATCCCGGGCCGTACACCGCCGATCCGGCACGCGTTCCCCAGTGGACGATCTTCCTCGAAACGCTCATTCACGACTTCGACACCCTCTGCTTCCTCAACCCCGGCGCACGCCCGGTGCGGGTGCACGCCGTGGCCGACGCCCTGGTACGACCGGACGCCAAGAGCTCGGGCCACCTCGACACCGCAGTGGTGACGGTCCAGTTCGACAACGGTGCCATCGCCACGGCGGAGGCAAGCTTCAGTGCGCTGTACGGATACGACGTGCGCGCCGAGGTGTTCGGCTCCGGCGGTATGATCACCGCAGGCAGCGGGCTCAGCACCGACATGACCTACTACGGCCCCGACGGGCTGCACGCCGACACGGCGCGCCGCGACACCGACCTCCTGCACTCCGCGTACGTGGGGGAACTGACCGCCTTCGTCGACGCGATCCGCACCCACACACCGGCGGTCGTCACAGGCCACGACGCCCGCACCGCGCTGTCGATCGCACTCGCCGCCGTCCGCAGCGTCGAGACCGGCTCCGCCGTCGACCTGGACCGGTGACACCGATGACCACCTATGCGCTCGCCGCCAGCGCCGAAATGCTCTACCTCGACCTGCCGTTCCTGGACCGCGTCCACCGCATCGCCGAACGCGGTCTCCAGGTCGAGATCTGGGACTGGTCCACCAAAGACATCGACGCTCTCGCCGCCGGCGGCGCCGAATTCTCCTCGATGACCGGCTATCTGGAGGGCAACCTCACCGAAGCCGACGGCATCGAGGCTCTGCTCACCACGGCGCAGCAGTCCCTCGACGTCGCGAAGCGGCTCGACTGCCCGCGACTGAATCTGCACGGAACCGGGCTGGACAACCGGGGACTGCCCGTCCGTCCGGTCGAAACGGTCACGCCCGCAATGTGGCTGACCGCCGCCGACACTCTGCGGAAGGTCGCCGAACTCGGCGAACAGGCGGGGCGGGTGTTCACGCTCGAGAACCTCAACCTCGCCGTCGATCATCCCGGCACCCCGTTCGCGACCGCGGCCGACACTCTCGCTCTCGTCCGGGCGGTCGACAACCCTCACCTGCGCATGAATCTCGATCTCTATCACGCCCAGATCGGCGAGGGGAACCTCATCGAACTCGTCCGGAAGGCACTGCCCTACATAGGGGAGATCCAGGTCGCCGACGTCCCCGGACGCTGCGAACCCGGAACCGGCGAAATCCACTACCCGGCTGTCGCAGCCGCCCTCCGCGACCTCGGCTACACCGGCGTCGTCGGACTCGAAGGGTGGGCGAAGAACGATCCGGACGATGCGCTCGACGCGTTCGAGGCGGCATTCGCGYAGCCGTAGGGATGTCCTGGCCGCCCGTCTGTCACGCGGGGGTCATCGTCGGCGTTCGCGCGCCGATCGGCCGCTGCTCGRTCCGCTGCCCGGACAGACGACCGGTGTGGTGAGCCTCGATCATCCGCTGCTCCGCGCGTTGGGACCCGCGCAACCGCAGGGAGGAGGCGGCCGCGGTGTCGAGGAGCGCGCGCAACGCCGGTTGCTCGGCGGCCAGCGCTTTCCACGTCGCATTCAGGGGGGTGCCGTCCTCGACCGCCTGGTCGAGGCGGGCCGCGAGGTGGTTGCTCCACCGGTGCTGAAGTGCGAGAAGGATGTTGTCGGCCGAGCCGAAAAGCTCGATCGCGCCGGGTACTTCGTCGAACCGCAACGCCTGTGTGGGGTCGGCGTGCGCCCGCCCCAGGACTTCTTCCAGTACCGCCCGGCGTGCACGGAAATCGTTCCACGACATCTCGGCCACCTCCGTAGTTTCGTTGATGACGGCAACGCTACGGATCCGCAGCAGCGGTTTCGCCGTGCCACGGTCGCGTTCTCGTCTCCTACCGTGGGTGGAGGGATCTCCGCTCCGGAGAGGACGCGGTGTGGGTGGGTCTTCGCCTACGCTGGTCGTGTGCAGGTGACGGCATTTTTTCGTCGACGCGTGGCGGAGAGTGAGTACGACTACCCGCTCGCTGTGCCGGTGTTCGCGCACATCGCCGTCGTTGTCATCGCCGGTGCCGCTGTCACGCAACGCGACGGCTTCGTGCCGCCGGGGTGGGTCCTGCTGTGTGGCCTGGTCGCCGCGGTGACCCCTGTTGCGGGAGACATGATCAGACCGGGAGCGGTGCTTCCGCGTCCGTTCCTGGCCGTCGTCGTCATCGCGGCGGCCGCACTGCTGCTTCTGCAGCAGCCCGACAGCGCGTTCGACTTCGCGCCGCTCATCCTGGTGATCCTCACCGCCGAGGTCGCGGCAACGGCGTCACTGGCCGTCAGTCTCGCCACCTTGGCTGCCGCGATGGCAGTCCTGACTGCGTTTGCACTGACGGGCCGACTCGACGGTGCGCCTTACGCTCTCGCCGGAGTCGTGCTGGGCTGGGCCTTCGGCTACCTGATGCTCACACAGTTGCGCCTCCTTCATCAGGAGCGGGCCTCGAAGGCGATCCAATCCGAGCAGGCCGCCACCCGTGAACGCCAGCGAATCGCTCGCGAGGTTCACGACGTCATCGCCCACTCGCTGAGCATCACGCTGCTGCATCTGACCGCGGCGCGTCGCGCGCTCGAGCAGGACCGGGACGTCGACGACGCAGTGGACGCGCTCTCCGACGCCGAGCGACTCGGGCGGCAGGCGATGGCCGACATCCGGCGCACCGTCGGGTTGCTCGACGCAGGTCCGGCGGGCACCCGTCCCGAGCCGGGCGTCGCCGATCTTCCCGATCTGATCGACGACTTCCGCCGTGCGGGTCTGCCGGTGGCCTTCGACATGCGCGGGGACCGCTCTGCCGTGACCGGCGCAGTCGGTCTCGGCATCTACCGCATCACGCAGGAGTCGCTGGCAAACGTCGCCAAACATGCACCCGGCGCCAGTGCCGACGTGCGACTCACGATCGAGCCGGAACGCGTGACGCTGGATATCCACAACCCGACCCGAGGTCGGGTGACCCCACCGAACGGCTCACTCGGTTCCGGTCTGCGGGGCATGCGTGAGCGCGCCGCGCTGCTCGGTGGCACATTCCGCGCCGGCCCGGACGGCAGGGGATGGTCGGTGCACGCCGCGGTTCCATTGCCCCGAGACTCCTGCCGGCCGGCGATTCTCCGTCACATCCCGGGACTGTCGTGACGGGCCCGGAGATCAGGGTGCTGCTGGTCGACGACCAGGAACTGGTGCGGTCGGGGCTGCGCCGGATCCTGCGGCGCAAGGACGGCTTCGTCATCGTCGGCGAATGCGCCGACGGCTCGGAGGTGCCGGGCGCGGTGGCGGAGCACACCCCGGACGTCGTGCTCATGGACCTCCGGATGAAGAAGGTCGACGGCATCCGCGCGACCCGCGATCTCCGGTCGGGAGCGCAGCCGCCGCCGGTGCTGGTGCTCACCACGTTCGACGACGACGAACTGCTGTCCGGGTCGCTCCGCGCGGGTGCGGCAGGGTTCATCCTCAAGGATTCGCCTGCCGAGGACCTGATTCGCGCCGTACGCACCGTCGCCGAGGGCGGCGCCTGCCTCGACCCCGCAGTGACCGGACGCGTTCTCGCCACGTACCGCACCGTCGCGCCGTCGTCCGACGGGGGCCGGAACCACCTCACCGAGCTGACTGCGCGGGAACTCGATGTGCTCGCGCTCATCGGGCGTGGGCACAGCAACAGTGAGATCGGCCGTGAGCTGGGTATCTCGGGCGTGACCGTGAAGAGTCACGTCGGGCACATCTTCCTCAAACTCGATCTCCGCGACCGCGCGGCCGCCATCGTGTACGCCTTCGATCACGGCATCGTCTCCCCGGGCGACACCGGGCCGGATTAGGTTCCGACGGAAGACTTTTCACCCAGGCATCGTGGTGCGCGGTTACAGTCGAGTGGGAACCGGTCATAGGGCCGGTGCGCGACCGGGGAGGGTGAGCGTATGGGGTCGGTGTCGAAGCTGCGGCGTCTCGGTCACCTGCACGTACACCGACAACACCGGCGAAGTGCCTCCTTCCGGAGGTATTCACGGTGTTCCACTGAGGATTCCGGACGGCGTCTGGAAGGTGCACATCGAGGCGGTCGGCGGCAGAGGCGGTGTCAGTTGTTGCAGCACGGTCGCTCCCGGCGGCCGGGGAGCGGTAGCCCGAGGTGACGCCTGGCTCGTTCCGGGATCGACGGTGTACGTCCGGGTCGGCGAGAACGCGCGCGGCGGCGGATCGGACACTCTGACGCAGGTCGAGGGCGGCGGGGGCAGTGGCGGAACCACCGACTGGCGCCGCAACACCACTCCGCCGAACGTGAACGGCGGTGACGGGGGAGGTCTTTCGGCTGTCGTCCTCGACACCGGAAGGTCGAGCGTGCTGGTTCCGCATCGAATCGAACTGCCGCTGGTCATCGCGGCGGGAGKGGGCTACGGCTCGTTCGTGGAAGGCGGCGGACAGCCCGTGTTCGGATCCGACGGGTCGAGCCCGGCGGGTCTTGCCGGTGGTCCCGGATACGGCGGCAGCGCAGGAAGTTCCGGTGCGACGCTACCGGAGGCCGTCGGCGACGGGATCGGGGCCGGGGGCGGTGGCGGGGCCGGCTGGTACGGCGGCGGAGGCGCCGCCGGGGGACGGATCGGTGGCACCGGCGAGGCGAACGAGCCACCGGGCGGCGGAGGTGGCGGACTCTCCCTCGTGCCGTCGGGCGGCACGATCGGACTGTCTTCGACGGATTCGGTGCCCTCGGTCGTCGTCACCTTCGAGCTTCCCTGAAGAGTTCGTCGGAGCCGTGGTCGGCCAACGGGCCAGTTGTGCGTGAGTTGAAGTCACGGCAAATAGTTTCAGCAAAGTCTTGGCTGAGTCCAGAAAAGTAAGTCATAGTGGGTGGGTGCCGTCGATGCCGGATTACGCAGCGCTGCTGCGCGGGGCTGAGCTTCGCGTGACCCGCCCGCGGGTCGCGGTGTTGGAGGCCGTGCACGCGCGCCCACATGCCGATACGGAGACGATTTTCGGAGCGGTGCGCACCGTTCTGGAAGGGGTGTCCCGGCAGGCCGTGTACGACGTGCTGCACGCAGTGACCGCTGTGGGATTGGTGCGGCGGATTCAGCCGCCCGGCTCCGTTGCTCGGTACGAGTCGCGGGTCGGAGACAATCACCACCACGTCATCTGCCGGTCGTGTGGGGTCATTGCGGACGTCGACTGTGCCGTCGGCGAGGCGCCCTGCCTGACCGCGTCCGACGACAACGGTTTCCTCGTCGAGGAGGCCGAGGTCATCTACTGGGGTCTGTGCCCCGACTGCTCGACTTCACAGACTTCTCGATCGAACCCATGACCACAGCCCAGTTTGGTCTCTCCCGGAAGGAATGTTGTGTCCGATAGCTGCCCGGTCGCTCATGAGGGAAACACTCAGAGCACCAGTGAAAGTGAAAACCCCGTAATCCCGTCTCCCACTCCGGCGGCGCACCGCCCGAGGACGAACCGCGACTGGTGGCCGAACCAGCCGGAGCTGTCGGTGTTGCACGCCCACACGTCCAAGTCGAACCCGATGGGCGTGGACTTCGACTACGCCGAGGAGTTCGCCAAGCTCGACGTGGAGGCACTCAAGCGCGACGTCATCGATCTGATGACGACCTCGCAGGACTGGTGGCCCGCCGACTACGGCCACTACGGCGGCCTCTTCATCCGGATGAGCTGGCACGCCGCAGGCACCTACCGCATCGCGGACGGTCGCGGCGGTGGCGGTCAGGGCGCTCAGCGTTTCGCCCCCCTCAACAGCTGGCCCGACAACGCGAGCCTCGACAAGGCCCGCCGGCTGCTCTGGCCGGTGAAGCAGAAGTACGGCAAGCAGATCTCGTGGGCGGACCTCCTCGTCTTCGCCGGCAACTGCGCCCTGGAGTCGATGGGGTTCAAGACCTTCGGGTTCGGATTCGGCCGCGAGGACATCTGGGAGCCCGAGGAGATGTACTGGGGTCCGGAAGACACCTGGCTGGGCGACGAGCGCTACAGCGGCGATCGCGAACTGTCCGGTCCGCTCGGGGCCGTGCAGATGGGTCTCATCTACGTGAACCCGGAAGGGCCCAATGGCCAGCCGGATCCGCTGGCAGCCGCCCGCGACATCCGGGAGACGTTCGGCCGCATGGCGATGAACGACGTGGAGACCGCTGCGCTGATCGCAGGCGGCCACACCTTCGGCAAGACGCACGGCGCAGGCGACGCCGACCTGGTCGGTCCTGAACCGGAAGGCGCCCCGATCGAGCAGCAGGGCCTGGGCTGGAAGAGTGCCTACGGCACCGGCGTGGGCAAGGACGCGATCACCAGTGGTCTCGAGGTCGTGTGGACCCCCACACCGACGAAGTGGGACAACAGCTTCCTCGAGGTCCTGTACGGCTACGAGTGGGAGCTGACCAAGAGTCCCGCCGGTGCCTGGCAGTGGACCGCCAAGGACGGCGCAGGCGCGGGCACGATTCCCGACCCGTTCGATTCGTCGGCGGGACGTGCTCCGACGATGCTGACCACGGACCTCTCGCTGCGCATCGACCCGGCCTACGAGAAGATCACCCGGCGTTGGCTCGACCACCCGGAGGAGTTCGCCGAGGAGTTCGCCAAGGCCTGGTACAAGCTGCTGCACCGCGACATGGGACCCGTCACGCGCTACCTCGGCCCGTGGGTGCCGGAGGCGCAGCTGTGGCAGGACCCGGTCCCCGCGGTCGATCACCAGCTGATCGGCGACAGCGAGATCGCCGCGCTCAAGGGCAAGATCCTCGACTCGGGCCTGTCCATCTCCCAGTTGGTGTCCACCGCCTGGGCGTCGGCAGCCACCCACCGCAGCACCGACATGCGCGGCGGCGCCAACGGGGCGCGGATCCGGCTTGCGCCGCAGAAGGATTGGGAGATCAACAGCCCCGCCGAGCTGTCCACGATCCTGCAGACCCTCGAACAGATCCAGCAGGACTTCAACTCGTCGCAGTCCGGCGGAGTGAAGGTCTCACTCGCGGACGTGATCGTTCTGGCGGGTGCCGCAGCGGTCGAGAAGGCGGCGAAGAACGCCGGTCACGATGTCACGGTCCCGTTCACGCCGGGTCGTACCGACGCCACACAGGAGCAGACCGATGTGGAGTCGTTCGCCGTGCTCGAGCCGAGGGCCGACGGGTTCCGCAACTACCTCCGAGCGGGGGAGAAGTTGCCTGCCGAGGCGCTCCTGGTCGACCGGGCCTACATGTTGAACCTGACCGCTCCGGAAATGACGGTTCTCGTCGGTGGCCTGCGTGCACTGAACGCCAACTTCGGCCAAACGAAGCACGGCGTCTTCACCGACCGGCCCGAGGCGTTGACCAACGACTTCTTCGTCAACCTCCTCGACATGGGTACGGTGTGGAAGGGAGCGGCCTCGGCCGAGAACGTCTACGAGGGCACCGATCGTGCCACGGGTGACGCCAAGTGGACCGCCACCGCCGTCGATCTCGTGTTCGGTTCGAACTCGCAACTGCGTGCTCTCGCCGAGGTGTATGCCACCGACGACGCGCAGCAGAAGTTCGTGCAGGACTTCGTTTCTGCCTGGAACAAGGTGATGAACCTCGACCGGTTCGACCTCGACTGATCATGGTTGATCGGCCTCGGCCGATCAACCGTCGTCTGGCCCGGCACCCGCGAGTGGAAACTCGACGGGGGTCGGGCCAGATTTGTGGCGTATGTCAGAGGTGTGGGAGCGCCGCGGTGAGAAAGACTGTGCCGGCGGCGATTCCGAAAGCGCCGGTGAGAATGCCCAGCAGTGCTTCCAGGGACTTCGGCTCGCTTCCTTCGGCGGCAGGGTGCCGGTTGGCGGCGATGCCGGCGGCGACGGCGCAGACGCCGAGAACGACGCCGAATCCGAACATCCAGAACATCACTATCGACAGGGCTCCCAGCATGACCGAGATGTCGCTCCAGCGTTCGCCCTGCAGGTGCTGTGGTCTGGCGAGCCGGGAGAATCGTGCCGGGGAGCCGTCGGGATTGTGTCGCGACGATCCGTTGTGGACTTCCAGCAAAGATCGGGTCATCGGCCGAGCCTCGGCGAGTCGATCGGAACGCAGCACAGCAACACACCTCCCGTGATCATCAAAATGGCCCGCCACCTCGGCGAGCGCATCCACCACTGTGCAGAATAAATTTAGCACTCGGCGACCTTGAGTGCCAGTTTCGATGCTGCCCGCCGAAACCTGGACGGCCGCTATCGAGTGGTTACTGCGTCGGGAAGCTGGTCGTTCGGACGCGGCGGTGCTAAATTCCGGATTGCACAGTGGGCCGCGCCCGCCGCCGTGACGGGCGCGCAGGAATTCGGGAGGTGCAGAGCTGTGCGTCGAGAAGAAGGCGGAACATCGAATCAGAGTGCGCAACGTCGAATAACGGAACTGCGCGAGGACGAGCCCATCCGGTGGCCGGACCCCAGTCCGCTCAGCAGTTGGTGGGATCGGGTTGTCTGGGGTGCGCGGGGGTCGACGACATGACGAGCCCGTCGTCCGACGCAGGGTTCAGCCGGTCGACAGTCTCTCGGCGTTACGCACCGCGGTCTCGAGGTGCCTGTCCGCGGTGCTCAGGTCGAGCCGGGCATCGCTGAGGCTGTCGATCACCTGTTCCCGCGAGGCGCCGTCGCTTGTGCTGTCGAGCAGGTCGAACGCGTCGGTCAACTCCTTGATGCGGTTTTCGAGTGCTTGCAGATCGAACCGCAACCGACCGGTGCGCTCGACCAGGTCGTCGACGTCCACGGCTGCCCCTTTCGTCCCCGGACGCGCTGTCGCATCACCCTACGTCCGTCTACCCGCGGATCGGGGTGTGAAACCCCGCTGCGAGTGGCGGCCTATCGGTACACCAGGCCGCCGTCGATCAGTCCCGCCTGCCCGGTCATGTAGTCGGAATCCGGTCCGGCGAGATACGACACGTACGCGGCGACGTCCTCGGGCGTCTGCGCGCGACCGAGGGCGATGCCGCCGACGAACTTCTCGAACGTGGCGCCCTTCGGCGCGCCGGTGAGGGCTGCGAAGCGTTCGTCGATGGTGACCCACATGTCGGTGCCGACGACGCCGGGGCAGTAGGCGTTGACGGTGATGCCGTCCGACGCATACTCCTTCGCCGCGGCCTGGGTGAGGCCGCGGACCGCGAACTTGGTCGCCGAGTACACGCCGAGCATCGGGAATCCCTCGTGGCCGGCGATCGACGAGGCGTTGATGATCTTCCCGCCGTGTCCCCGTTCCCGGAACTTGGCTGCCCCGACCTGGATACCCCACAGCACGCCTTCGACGTTCACGGCGAGGATGCGTGAGACCTCCTCCGGTGTCACGTCGGCGATCGGGTTGACCTGGGCGATTCCGGCGTTGTTGACGATGATGTCGAATCCGCCCAGTTCGCGCTCGGTCCGGTCGACAGCGGACTGCACCTGATCGCGGTCCGTCACGTCGGCGACCAGTGAGATCGCCTTCGCTCCTACCGCGCGGACCTCGTCGGCCACTGCATCGACCCGGTCGCCGTTGACGTCGATGAGCGAGATGTCGGCGCCGTCCGACGCCAATCGCAATGCGATCGCGCGTCCGATGCCCTGTCCCGCGCCGGTGACCAGAGCGACCTTGCCCTTGATGCTCATCCTCGACTCCTGCCTGTTGTGATCTCCTCATAGATGAGCCAAGCATCGTCCACGGCGCGGTTGCAAGGGTTGCACTCGGTTGCAGTGTGGTCGAGTAGACCGTCGATTACGTTCGCCCCCAATGGAAATGGAGGTAGCCGCCCCTGGTTCGGCACCGCCTTCCCGCGGTCGGCTCGGGCGTGGTCCCGGCTGCAAGCAGACGGCGTGAGCCCCGACCGGGTGTGTGGGGACGTGGTGCTGGCCGACTACGCCGAGGTCGAAGCCCGGTGGACGCGCACTGCCCTGCGGTCGGTCGTCCCCGAGCTTCGCAACACGTTGACCCAGGTAGCCGAAGACGCGAATTCCATCGTGGTGATCGCGGACGCCGACGGGGTAGTGCTCTGGCGCGACGGGGCGCGCGGCGTGCGAAGGCCGTCGACGCACTGGGGTTCATAGAGGCCACACTGTGGCAGGAGCACACGATCACTCTCGAGAAGCTCCGCGGTCATGCCGCCCCGGTGCTCTCGGGGCGACCGCAGGGCCTGCCGTCGTGGTGGACCGGCACGGCTGGGTCGCCCACGCACGCGGGTTGGCCGTTCCCGACCGGAGCTATGACGTGCGCAATAGACGTTGCAGCCGATTGCAAATGGTTCGATCGCGGGATGCGAACAACGACGCGGTCGAGGTTCATCGAAAGCTCGTCAGGGACAGGATTCCTGACGTGATCGCCGCCAACGGCGACCGACCCCACTGGCACCGGCTGGTCGACGACTCTGACTACCTGGCCGCCGACCGCAAACGCGCCGCCCGGGGTGGGTTCGAAGAGCGAGTGTGGCTCGAACATGTCGAACTCGGCAACGCCACCGACTCGTAGTTCGGGAGGGATTGACACGGTATCGATCGCGGCGCTTGACTGGAACGCAAGCTGGTGTGGGCTCGCCCGATGGTGTTCCGGGAGGTTGACGTATGCGCGGCACAAGGTTAGCGGGTCCGGGCCATCGACGCGGAGCAACCTCCCCTCGCAGGACCATCTCGGTACTGGCACTGGTGGGAGTGTGCATTTTCTCCCTGACGGCGACCCAGACAGCCGGCGCAGACCCAGCAGCGGCAGACACCGTCGACACCGGGTTCGCGATCCCCTTCGCCGGGGCACCCGGCTACGAGAGCCTGGCTCCGACGCAGGTGACCAACCCTGGGCAGCTCAACCAGCCACTCGGTCAGCAAGCGGCGGACGAGATTGCCGGCCAGGTGGGGCTCACCAGGGCTGACGCGTTATCCGAACAGCAGTATCGAGACCTCCTCAGCGGCGGCGGAGTCGGCGGCAGCCGCGAAGCCGCCGAGGTGATCGATGCGTGCGCCCAGATCCTCACCAACACGAACGGCCGTCCCCTGTATTCCGACGTCGATGGCCACCCGACACCGTCGGTTCTGGCCAGCTACGGGCTCTACGTGAACACCAGCGGACTGCTGGAGAGTCCGGCCAACGCGGACGCCCCGACAAGGCAGGTGAACTCGTTGATCGCGCCCGGCGGTTTCGTGGGCACCTGGTTGAGGAACAACGATGCGACAGGAACCTTGATAGCGCTCTACCGGTCGGCGTACACGGTGCAAGCGGTCTACGGCTTCGCAGCGCAACAGATTTCGGGCGCAGCTCAACTGGTGACGAACACCAAGGGGGGTGTGAGTTCGGAGGTAGGCATGTCGATGGCGCCGCCGCTCTGGATAGTGAACTTTGCCCTGCTCTATATATTGAATCCTTCCCTGGCGGCGGCGATGCCTGCCCACTGGGCTCCCATCCCGTCGCCGGTCGCCGACGCACTACACTCGAGCCCCACCGGCCAGGTTCCTTTCAGCGACTATTCGTCCTACTTCCAGTGACTCGATTCCGGAGTCCGGCGAGATGCATTGACGTCGAGATGGCCGAGCTGTTCGACCATGTAGGTCACGGCGTTGTCGATTTTGCGGCGCCAGAGCCGCGTCACCTCGTCGGGATCCTGGGCCTCGAGAGCATGGAATATCGCGGTATTGTCGGCGACGATCTCATCGACCGAGTACGCGTATTCCAGACCGAGAAGCGAGACGAACATCCGCAACTGCAGCGACAGGCGGAAGAACATCGTCTCGATTCTCGGCATGTCGGCTGCGGTAGCGACGGCGTCCTGCCACCGGAGGTCTCGACGGTCGAACAGCGAGTATGGGATCCGCCGTCATCACTATCCTGCTCCTGGTCAGCTGCATCATCGCGCTGACCGCCATCAACAAATTGGGTCGCCGCACCCTGCTGATTCACAGCTTCGCGTGGTCTGGACTGACCCTGCTCCTGCTGGGACTGTTCCCGGGCAGTCCCGTTTCTGTCATCCTGTGCCTGTTCGCGACCTATGCGATTTTCACCGGCGGCGCCCAGGTCCTTCAGCTCGTGTACCCCAACGAACTCTTCCCGACCGAAATCAGAGGCAGCGCGGTGGGATTGGCCTCATCGCTCAGCCGAGTCGGCGGCGCCCTCGGCACCTACCTGGTCCCGGTCGCGCTGGACCGCTGGGGCGTCGGCCCGACCATGCTCGGCGCTGCCACGGTCGCGCTGGCCGGCCTCGCCGTCAGTGTCGCCTGGGCCCCTGAGACACGGGGTAAGTCTCTGGCCGAGTCCGCGCGAATCTGACCGCGGCACCCCGAATGCCCTCGTTCCGCATAGTTCCTACGTGACTCTCACGAGCCTGTGGGTCCCGTTCTATGATGTTGCGATGACGGCAGTTCCGCGCCGCGCACGGGTGGACGATGTGCACGAGTTGGCCTTGGGTATGCCCCATGTCACGGTCGAATGTGGGCCGCGGGGCAATCCTGTCTATCAGGTCGGCGGCAAATCGTTCGTGTTCTTCCGAACGCCTCGCCCCGATGCCTTCGACCCTCGTACCGGTGAACGGTATACGGACGTGATCGTGTTCTGGGTGCCCTCCGAGTCCGACAAGCAAGCAATGGTTCAAGACCCGGCGTCGCCGTTCTTTACCACGCCGCATTTCGACGGACATCCGTCGGTGCTGTTGCGGGCAGGTCGGATTGGCGATCTGACACTGCAGGAACTGACCGAGGTGGTTCAGGATGCGTGGCTCTGTCGGGCATCGTCGGCCAGGGCTTCGGCATGGCTCGCCGCGCACCGTCTGTCGTAGCGACGGTTCTTCCCGGTTGCCGAAGATTCCCGTCACGTAGCCAGACAGTGCACTGCACGCAGAACGCGGCGATGCCGCGAGGATCTGGTTCGACACAACCCGGACTGCTTCTGAACCTCCGCGCGACTGTGCGGGATGTGGCTGCGCAAGCGTTCCAGCCACGGCCCGATGTGCCGGCGTGGTACAAGGCCGTCGTCGTAACGCGCTCGAAGGTATCGAGGACTGCCGATCCCGCGGTAGTCGCGTCATCTGGCGTGGAATCGACCAGCGGCAGTTGCGTACGTGCGCCGGGCATCCGCCTTCGTTCCGCATAGCGACCCGCGGACCCGGCGGTTGGCGGCGCTACCGCGAGCCGACCGGCCGTCTCTTCCGTCTGCTTCGTGTCAGAACTTCCCGACGGCGTCGAGATTGGCGAACAACTCACCAGCCATGAAGAGGTTGGCGCCTGCAGCCTCGTTGAGGGCCTGCGCGAAATATGGGGAGAAGCGGAACGGCCAATACGTGGGGCCGATCCCGCCACCATGCGGCGTCATGACCGTCGGCATCATCTCACCCACGTTGTACGTGGCGACCATCCTCTCGCCCTGGGGGACCCCGTTGATCGTCACAGTCCCGTAAGCGCCGTCCATCCGCAGCCAAATATCCTGAACCAAAACAGAGTTCCCGGTCTTGCTGACGAACCTCGGCCCGCCGGGGTAGAACACGCCCATGCACGCGTCGATATGGTTGGTCTGCGAGCCGATTGGCAGATAGAGACCGGTCTTCGCGGGCTTGGCCTCGAACGGCGCGACGCCTTCCACCGCGATCTCGCTCTCGTTCAGCACCGTGACGACCCGCGGGGGGAAATCGAAGTTGGCATACCCGGACTGTGTGAAATATGGCAATCTCATACACTCAGCCTGAGCAGTCGGCACGGGCGCGTGAAGAGATAACGCCAGAACCAGGAAAACCCAAGCGACCGCTCCTACAAACGCACGCAAGACACGCATCTCTGCTCCAATCTTCGGGTTTGTTCGGCGTGGCACCGGGCGACGAGTGGCGCCAAGAAGCCACACATAGTACGGTACGCGCCCCGCGTCTGGCATCAAATCGCTATTTTTGCTGGGATTGACTTCTCTTGGGTTAATCGTCATTGGTGCGCGGAGGAGGCCGAGATGCCGCCCTCGCTGCTGGTGCTCGACGTCGGTCTGTTGCCGATCACCTCGTTGTAGCCGGACAGGCGCAGCGGTTGACCGACGTTCCCCCAGCTCTACGTGTAGGGACATGCCCCGCCGAGCACTGGACTGATGAGGGCAGAGCAGAGCACTACCTCTGCGCGATCAGGCACCCAGTTCCGTTCTGAAATACTCGTAGAATTGTTGGCCTGCAGTGGTTTACAAGGATCAAATGGGGACGACTAGGGCATGTGGTGACAATGCGGCGATGGAATCGTTCTTCGCCGGCAACGCTGTCTCGGACGCGCCCACGCGGTCCGTGCCGCGTTGATCGAGGCAATTGAAGCCCGTGACCTGGAGCAGATTCGCGTCGGCCTCACGGGCCGGGTCGTCGTGGCGGGAATGAGGACGTCGGCGACGCGCCAGAGCGTCTGCACTCGTCGGTTCCACGAATGTCTCGGTCAAGGATTCGCCGACTGGGAGGGAAGATGGTTCGATTTCCGAAAACCCACTCTGGCAAGTGACCTGAGGCCCTGGTTTGCGCAGCCTATTTATCTTCCGCTCATCTTCAGGTTGGAGAAGTGCTCACTTGGGCGAGCCGCACGTCGCCGTGTGCGACGCCGGCCGCAGCGCGCCCTCGCCCTCCGCTGACAGGGCGACACCCGCCGTGACCACGCGACCACGCGCACCGGGGGATCGTTGAACATGCCGTGACCTCATAATATGAAGCGAGGCTGCTAGCGTGGGCCTCTTTACGCGGGACCCAGGAGCGCTCCGCCATGAAGAACACCGTCTCGATCGAGATCGCCCTGCCGCGGGAGACAGTGGCACAGCTGCTCGCCGACTCGGCACACCTGCCGAAGTGGCTGCGGGGTCTGGTGTTGCACGAGCCGCTGAGTGGGGTGCACGGGCAGGTCGGTACCACATCGCGGGTCGTGATGCAGATGGAGAAGCAGAAGATCGAGTGCACCGAGACCATCACGCGTCGGGAACCGGCAGACCTGCGCGGGATCCCGAAAGGGAGCGTCGTTCACTTCGACCGCGAGATCGTCGGCGAGGGCATGTGGAGCGCCGTGCGCGACCGGCTGACCGAAGCCGGTCCGGAGATGACGCTCTGGGTGAGCGAAAGCGAATACCGGTTCAGCGGCTTGCTGATGCGGTTGGTGGGGATCCTGATGCCCGGCGCCTTCCGCAAGCAGTCGCAACAGCACATGCAGGACTTCAAGGCGTTTGCCGAGCAGGGAAAGGACGTCCGCGAAGCGAAGGACTGATCTACGATCAGCGCTCGTCTCCCGAACAGTGGGGAGAAGCCGGACGTGACGGCGGGCCGACCACTGTCGGGAACGTGCTCGGGGCGGGTGGAGCGGCAAGGATCGATGTCGGAGCCTGCGTAGCGAAGCCGAGCGTGAGCGCCCCCCGCTGATATCGGCCCGTGTACGGGCACCCGCGCCCCACAACTGCCCCGGAATCGAATTCAGTTGTGCCCCAATGCTGGTCAGCGCGGGTATTGCCCCTGAATTGCGAGCTGCCTCCGGATTCACACCCTCACTCCACGAGAGCCGCACCCAAGCCCTGCCACGGGGACCGGCCGGCCGGGCCGGGCCGGACACCAGCACCGATGCCCGGCGCAGCCCTGGGCCAACCCCGTCGCTGCTGTCTGCACTCGAAATGGCGTCCGTCTTGGTCGGCGCGTGTTCGCTTGGATCCTCACCTCAGGAGAGTTGGCCACTGCCAGCACTCCGGAACGAGAGTTTGCTGCCCGTGGACGTCGCCCAGGCGCTCGCGCCTCCGGTGTCGCCGTCGCATTCGTTCGCGAGCTCGCCCTGGTTCCCGGCCGGGGAACTCGCGGCTGACCGCGTGCACTCCGCGGCGCGGCGACATCGTGTATTGGGCGCCTCGTAATGCGTTGGCGCTGTTCTATGGCGATGGTGACGAACAGTTCGCCGACATCCAGATCGTCGGCCGAGCCGATTCCGGTATGGACGCCGTCGACCACCCGGGGAACGTCACGGCCGCGTTTAGCCTGCCCGTCAATACCGAACTAAATGGCGGCCGGCTGGCAGCGCAGTTCGTGCTCAGCGCCCTGAGCGAGATGGACACTTACCTCACGTAAGTGAGGGAGTCCGTATGCGAGCGTTCGCGCACAGGAGTGTCCCGAGGCCTCCAACGAGTAGTTCCATCATCCAACCGCCACCGCTCGGTCCGAGAAAAAGTCGCGGGTCCGCCGAGCAGGGCGGCTCGACGCGGCATGAGATTCACGCCCCGATAGTTCTCGGTGCCGGTGATCCTCCAACGGATGACGGCTCGGTCGCCGTCGATGTCGACGTGCTCGACCGTGAACCCGATGGCGGGGTCGGAGGCCAATCCCTGTCAGCCCGCGAGGCATTCGTCGTAGCCGGTCCATCGGCTGCCGTCGGGTTTCGGGCCGGTGCCCTCCAGCACGCAGTCGGGGGCGATGAGGTCGACGAGTTTGTCGGGTGCCCGTTCGAGGAACGCGGCGTGTATTGATCGGTGACTGCTGTTGTGTCGGTCATGGCCGTATCGTCTGCCGCGGAGTCACTGCTGGCAACTCCCTGGAAGGAATGGCATCGACCCCCGGGGGTGAGCGAAGATTGATCAGTGATGACGCGGTTCCCGAGTGAGTTCCGGCGCTGGCGCACGGCCCGCCGGATGAGCCAGCTGGATCTCGCGCTTCGGGCGGGCACCACCCAGCGGCACGTGAGCTTCATCGAACAGGGCCGCTCCCGCCCGGGTCGGGGCATGGTGTTGCGGCTGGCGGTGTCGATGAAGTTCACGCTGCGGGAGCGCAACGAGTTGCTCCTCGCTGCCGGCTTCGCCCCGGCGTTCCCGGAGTCACCGCTCGACGACGAGGCGCTCCGCACGGTTCGTCAGGCGCTGGAGACCATTCTCGACGGTCATCTCCCGTACCCGGCGATGGTCGTGCGGCCCCACGGCATCCTCGTCACCGCCAACCGGGCGTTCGAGGTGTTCGAAGAAGGCGTCGACCCCGCGTTGCTC
>NZ_JBFUGT010000077.1:0-26949 GCF_056402775.1 Rhodococcus sp. P3_B8 | reverse complement strand
GTGTACGAGCCGGGGACCCACTGGCGGATCTGGTCGGCGACGGCGCGCATCCAGTCCGAGGCCGCCACGAACGGGCCGGCGGCGTCGGACAGGGCCTGCGTGACATACGGCAGCGGGGCGTCGGTGCCCGGGTCGCGCAGGGCCTGCTTCTCCCGTTCGATGCCGTCGCGGCGCAGTTCACCCCAGGAGGTGACCGACCACACGTCGGCGGCCACACCCCACTCGTCGGCGAGCAGCTGCTGGGCCCGCAGGCCCTCGGGCATGGTGACTCCGGAGACCAGGATCTGCGCCTTCGGGCCCGATGCCTCGGACCTTTTGAACAGGTACATGCCCTTGAGCAGTCCGTCGACGTTGAGGTCGGCGGGTTCGGCGGGCTGGGAGTAGGGCTCGTTGTAGAGGGTGATGTAGTAGAAGATGTCCTCGCCACCGAACCCGTCCACGCCGTCGGTGCCGCCGTACATCCGGCGCAGACCGTCCTTGACGATGTGCGCGATCTCGTAGGAGAACGCCGGGTCGTAGGCGACGGCGGCCGGGTTGGTCGAGGCCAGCAGCAGCGAGTGCCCGTCGGCGTGCTGCAGGCCTTCGCCGGTGAGGGTGGTGCGGCCGGCGGTGGCGCCGAGGACGAACCCGCGGGCCATCTGATCGGCCGCGGCCCACAGGCCGTCGCCGGTGCGTTGGAACCCGAACATCGAGTAGAAGATGTACAGCGGGATCATCGGCTCACCGTGGGTGGCATACGAGGTGCCGACCGCGGTGAACGAGGCGGTCGAGCCGGCCTCGTTGATGCCCTCGTGCAGGATCTGCCCGATCTCSGATTCCTTGTAGGCGAGCATCAGSTCCGCATCCACGGCGGTGTACAGCTGSCCGTTGCGGTTGTAGATCTTCAARGASGGGAACCAGGAGTCCATCCCGAAGGTGCGGGCCTCGTCCGGGATGATCGGGACGATCCGCTTGCCGATCTCCTTGTCCCGCAACAGCTCCTTCATGATCCGCACCAACGCCATGGTGGTCGCGACCTGCTGCTTCCCGGAGCCCTTGCGGACCACGTCGTAGGTCGAGTCCGCCGGCTGCGGCAACGGYGCCGGGCTGGTGCGCCGCTSSGGCAGGAACCCACCCAACGCCTTACGYCGGTCGAGCATGTACTGGATCTCCGGGGCATCGGGGCCGGGGTGGTAGTACGGCGGCATCTTCGGGTCCTTCTCCAACTCTTCGTCGGAGATCGGGATCCGCTGCAGGTCCCGGAAATTCTTCAGATCATCGAGGGTCAGCTTCTTCATCTGGTGGGTGGCGTTGCGGCCCTCGAAGTGCTTRCCCAGGGTGTARCCCTTGATGGTGTGCGCCAGGATCACCGTCGGCTGCCCCTTGTGCGCCATCGCCGCCGCGTACGCGGCGTAGATCTTGCGGTAATCGTGGCCGCCGCGCTTGAGGTTCCAGATGTCGCGATCSGAGAGGTTCTTCACCAGTTCCTTCGTCCGCGGATCCCGCCCGAAGAAGTGCTCGCGCACGTACCCGCCGTCGTTGGCCTTGTASGTCTGGTAGTCRCCGTCGGGGGTGACGTTCATCAGGTTGACCAGGGCGCCGTCGCGGTCCGCGTGCAGCAGTGCGTCCCACTCGCGGCCCCAGACCACCTTGATCACGTTCCAGCCGGCGCCGCGGAAGAACGACTCCAACTCCTGGATGATCTTGCCGTTGCCGCGGACCGGGCCGTCGAGGCGCTGCAGGTTGCAGTTCACCACRAACGTCAGGTTGTCSARRCCTTCGGTGGCCGCCACGTGCGCCAGGCCGCGGGATTCGGGTTCGTCCATCTCSCCGTCACCCAGAAATGCCCACACGTGCTGGTCGGAGGTGTCCTTGATGCCGCGGTCGTGCAGGTAGTGGTTGAACCGGGCCTGGTAGATCGCGTTCATCGGGCCCAACCCCATSGACACGGTCGGGAATTCCCAGAAATCCGGCAGCAGSCGSGGGTGCGGGTACGACGGCAGACCGCCGCCCTGATCGGCGTGCGAGTGTTCCTGCCGGAACCCGTCCATCCGCTCCGCCGGGATCCGCCCCTCCARGAACGCGCGGGCGTAGATGCCCGGCGAGGCGTGGCCCTGGATGAAGATCTGATCCCCACCCCCGGGATGGTCCTTGCCGCGGAAGAAGTGGTTGAACCCCACCTCGTACAGCGCCGCCGACGACGCATACGTCGAAATGTGSCCACCGACCCCGACGCCGGGGCGTTGCGCGCGGGTCACCATCACCGCCGCGTTCCACCGGATGAACGCCCGATACCGGCGCTCGGTCTCCTCGTCRCCGGGGAACCACGGCTCGTTCTCCGTCGGGATGGTGTTCACATAATCGGTCGACGTCAACGCCGGCAACGCGACGTGCTTCTCCCCGGCCCGCTCGAGCATCCGCAACATCAGATACCGGGCACGGGTCGGTCCGGACCGGTCCAACAGTCCGTCGAACGATTCCAACCACTCCGTGGTCTCGTCCGGGTCGATATCCGGCAGATAAGACGCAACACCCTCACGGATGACGCGAACCGAGCCGGCGCGGCCGGGGTCTACGGAGGTCGTGGTCTGTTCGAGCAAAGGGATACTCCATCGTTGCGGGCGCGGGATAGGGCGCCGTAGTGGCCGTCCGGGGTGAGGACGAAGCTGTACAACTCACTGCAGAGGTGACTACCGCGGTTTCGCGAGCGGCCATCCCGTGATCTGCTTGGGACGCGGGGGCGCGTAGGTGCGCACCTTCGAAGTCGAGAGACCCAACCCTACAAGAGATTCCGCCAATGTGACAGCGGCACTGACGCCGTCGACCACCGGAACGCCGACGCGCTCACGGATCCGGTCGTCGAGGCCGGCCATTCCACCGCAGCCGAGGCAGATCACCTCGGCCTTGTCTTCGCGCACAGCAGCTTCGGCCTCGTCGACGATCGCCTCGATCGTGCGCTCGGGGTCGGATTCCAGCGCGAGGACGGGCAGTCCGCTCGCGCGTACACTCGCGCACTTGGCGTCGAGGCCCGCGAGCCGGAGCCGGTCTTCGATGAGCGGTACGGTGCGGTCGAGCGTGGTGACGACGGAGTACTTGTGTCCCAGCATCATTGCGATACTGGCGGACGCCTCGGTGATGTCGACGACGGGTACGTCGAGCAACTCCTGCAGTCCTTCCCTGCCGTGTTCGCCGTATCCTGCCTGGATCACCGCGTCGTACGGTTCCGGGTACGACCGCACCCGGTCCATCACGGCGATCGCGGCGAGGTAGCTCTCGAAGTTCCCTTCCACGGATTCCGCACCGATCTCCGGTGTGAGCCCGACGATCTCGGTACCGGGTGCCGCGGCGGCCTCGGCCTGTTTGGCGATGGCGTCCGTGATGGACGTGGTGGTGTTGACGTTGACGACGAGAATACGCATCGAAAGCTCCTGTCAGTGGTCGCCGTGGCCGCTGTCCACGGCGATGGACTCGCCGGACACGTCCACGTACTGCCGGGTGCGGTCGCCGACGACCGCGTAGATTGCCGCCGCCAGGCCCGCTCCGATGAACCAGGAGAACGGGGCGACGAGATGGAAGGCGGGGACGATCGCGAACAGGGTGCTGACGAGCGCGGCGGGGACGAGGGCATAGATCGCCCGAAGGTTGAATCCCTTGCGGTAGTAGTAGGGTCCGGTCGGGCTGTCCGAGTAGAGGGCGGGTACGTCGACCTTCGTGCGGCGGATGAACCAGTAGTCGACGAAGATGATGCCGAACAGCGGGCCGAGGACGGCGCCGAGGCCGCCGAGGAAGTAGTTGATCACCACGGGGCTGTCGTAGAGATTCCACGGCAGCAGGACCACGCCGATGCAGGCGCTGATGATGCCGGCCTTGCGGAAGCTGATCTTCTCGGGGGCGAGGTTCGACAGCACGTACGACGGTGCCACGAAGTTCGCCATGACGTTGACGGCCATCGTCACGATCACGAGGGCCAGGCAGGCCAGCGACAGGAACAAGGTGTTCGGGATCGCCGCGACGATGTCGGTGGGGCTGTCGATGATGGTGCCGTCGATCTGAAACTGGGCGCCGCACAGAATGAACGCGATGACGGCGAACGCGAGGACGTTGACGAACAGGCCCCAGAAGTTGCCGCGCACGACGGCGGTCTTCGACGGGGAGCGCCGCGAGAAGTCGCAGAAGTTGAGGATCAGGGTGCCGTAGATCGACATCCACAGGGCTGCGCCTGCGAAGACCTGCCGCCACATCTCCCCACCCGAGGCGGGCTGATCGGACGTCCACGCGATGGAGAAGTCGGTGCGGAACAGCATCCACAGGGCGAGCGAGCCGACCGTCACGAGGATCAGCGGACCGGCCAGGCTCTCGAATTTGCGCACCGCCTCCATCCCGTAAACGAGGACGACGATCTGGATCGCCCAGATCCCGATGAAGCAGATCCATCCGAGGCTGGAGAGTCCGAGGATCGAGTTCTGGTCGAAGCGGTCGAGGGAGGGCGCGACGGCGACGAGGAAGATCCGGAAGACGATCGACGCGAGGTAGGTCTGGATTCCGAACCAGACGATCGCGATGACCGCGCGGACGATGGCGGGAATCTGGGCGCCGCGGATTCCGAAACTGATCCGGCTCATCACGGGGAAGGGCACGCCCGTCTTCTGGCCCATGAACCCGGCGTAGGTCATCGCGACGCAGACGATGACCGCGCCGATCATGAGCGACAGGATCATGTGGCCGCCGCCCAGCCCGAGCGCGAACAGGCCGATGGCGAACGAGTAGTTGGCGATGTTGTGGACGTCGTTGGTCCACAGCGTGAAGATGCTGTAGCTACCCCAGCGGCGACCCGAGGCCTTCGTTGGCGCCAGGTCCAGGTTGTAGAGTGTGGTACTCGTCTGGGTCGCTGGCGGCGCCGGCGGCGCGACGGTGGTGGTGTGCCGCGAGACTGTGTCGTCTATGAGCATGTGCCTGTCCTTGCGTGGCGGCGAACGAACTTCCGTATCACGGAAAGTTTGTTCCATTGGTCCCTTCGAGTGTGAGCCAGGCAACAGTGGGCGGTCAATGATTTCGGCAGGATATATCTTGGTGCCGTACCGCCTGGAACACGACAAACCCGCTGTAGCACTGGATCTTTCGGATCCATCGCCATGCAAGGGTGCGGCGGCGTCAGGCCAGTCCGCGGCTGAGCAGTCGGCCCCGGGGCGCCTCGTCGAGGTCGATCCGCTTGCCGGCCAGCCAGGTACTGCGCACGACGCCGGCGAGGGCTGCGTGCACGATTACGCCGCGCCGAACCCGGCGATCTCCTTCAGCGCCAGTTCGCGCGTCGACGTCGGATTCCTGGCCGCGCCGTACCCCCAACGTCCCGGACTTTACGGGCCCTGCACGACGCGGGCGTGTTCGAGTCCAAATGAGCTATCAGCGGAATACCGCCCGTCCAAGCCCGTGAAGAAGCTGATCTGTGGTGCGGGGCCGCTTCGGGAGGGAGGTGGGTGTGGTTGGCGAGTCGAGTCGTTTCTGATGGTAAGGCTTGCGGCAATGATCGACAGCGCGCTCCACTCGCAGCGCGACGAAGTATGCGACGACCAGAAGTGGTTGCCCCACAATTATTTGCGTATGGGAACTCCCATCGCAGTGCACGTGACGGTGTCGCCGTCGAATTCGGTGAGGGTACCCCGGACTTGTCGGACCCCTCTGTCATGATCTGGTGACACCGCGTCGGCATCGGAGCGGTGAAGGCTCCTCGGCCATCAAAGGTGTTGAGTGCGAAGTGAAACGGATTGTCGTGGTCAAGCTCGTCCCCAGTCCTGATCAGTCTGCGGCGCTGGAATCGACGTTGGTGTTGTGCAATGAGGTTGCCAATGAGGTTGCCGGGTGGGCTCACTCGAGGGGATTGCGGTCGCGGCGGGCGTTGCAGGTCGCGCTGTATCCGATGGTGAAGACCCGGGGCCTCTCCGCGCAGCCGGCGTTGCATGTTCTGCGGAAAGTTGCCGACGCGTACACCACCCGGCAGGCGAACCTGAGCAACGGAAACTACGGTCGACCGGGGTCGACTCGGTATACGGCGGTGGCCGGGACCGCGGTCAAGTTCCGGCCGCATGCTGCGCAACCGTTCGACGACAGGTGCCTGTCGTGGCAAGTGGATTCCTCGACTGTGTCGATCTGGACCACGGCGGGCCGGATGCGGGGTGTGCGGTTCGTGTGCGCGCCGTGGCAACGCACACTCCTGGCCGCCCGTAAGGGGGAAACGGACCTCGTCTACCGCGACGGCCTGTTCTACCTGTATGCCACTGTCGACGAACCCGCACCGGAACCGGTCGAGCCGCCGGACACCGCCGCTGGCTGGTTGGGTGTGGATCTGGGGATCGTGAACCTCGCTGTCACCACTGACGACGATCCGACCGCCCTCGACGTGCGGTGGTCCGCCGGGGCAGTGACGGCGCGCCGAAAGAAGAACGCCGCGATGCGCGCAAGTTTGCAGCGAGTCGGCACGAAATCAGCGAAACGGAAATTGAAGGCACGGCGACGAAAGGAACAGCGGTTCGCCACCGACATCAACCATCAACTGTCGAAAACTATTGTTGCCCGAGCACAACGCACCGGTCGTGGGATCGCGATAGAAGACCTGTCAGGTATCCGCGACCGGGTACGGCTAGCCCGACGGCAACGGACCCAACTCCACTCGTGGGGATACGCCCAGCTACGGGCACAGATCACCTACA
Organism: Rhodococcus sp. P3_B8; assembly: GCF_056402775.1. Lineage (NCBI taxonomy): Bacteria > Bacillati > Actinomycetota > Actinomycetes > Mycobacteriales > Nocardiaceae > Rhodococcus > Rhodococcus sp. P3_B8. The sequence goes on along the minus strand of NZ_JBFUGT010000077.1, from coordinate 20,266 downwards.
AAGCCGAGAGGGCTGGGGTGCCCGTCGCTGTCGTCGACCCCCGGAACACATCGCGGACCTGCTCACAATGCGGGTACTGCGACAAAGCGAACCGGGTCTCGCAAGCAACATTCCGATGCCGATACTGCCAGTGGACCGGTCACGTCGACCACAATGCGGCCCGCAACATCGCCGCACTCGGACATCGCACCTACAGGGCCGCCCAATCAACCGCGCCCATAGCAGCCACCCCTCCCACAGCCAGTGGGAACGTGAGCAGCAAACCCGGCCCCTCACGGCCGAGTAGTTGATATGCTTCCTGTTGCACTCGACGAGTTGCCACCGGTAACCGACGTACGCCTGATCGGCGGCGACCCGGCGTTTCACGTCGAGTGCCAAGGCGTCGACGGTCGGCGGGATGCTGTTGAGCGGCATGTCGACGATCGTGGTCACCCCGCCTGCGGCCGCGGCCCGGGTCGCGCTCGCGAATCCCTCCCACTCGGTGCGGCCCGGTTCGTTGACGTGCACGTGCGTGTCGACGAGACCGGGGATCAGCACCTCGTCGTCGCCCAGTTCGACCACGACCTCGGCGTCGAGCTGGGCGCCGAACGGTTCGATGACGACGATCCGGCCGTCCCGCACACCCACGCAGCGGGCGACCTCCCCCGCCGCGGTGATCACCCGCGGGGCGCGGAACAGCAGGTCGAGCCGGTCAGACATCGTGTTCACCACCTGCGCCGGCAACGCTGCGCACCGCCGCGGCCACGGCCGGGGCGACTGCGGCATCGAACACGCTCGGCACGATGTACGTGGGGTTGAGTTCCGACGGAGACACCGAATCGGAGATCGCGCGGGCGGCCGCGATGAGCATGTCGTCGGTGATCTCGACGGCGTGCGCGTCGAGCAGGCCCCGGAACACGCCCGGGAACGCGAGCACGTTGTTGATCTGGTTCGGGAAGTCCGACCGTCCGGTCGCGACGACGGCCGCGTGCCTGCCGGCCGCGACCGGATCGACCTCGGGCACCGGATTCGCGAGGGCGAACACGACCGACCGCTCCGCCATCGTCTCGATGTCGCTGCCGGTCAGGATGTCCGGCGCCGAGACACCGATGAACACGTCCGCGCCGACCACCGCGTCCCGCAGCGATCCGGACCGCGCTTCCGGGTTGGTGTTGTTCGCGATCCAGGACCGGAACGAGTCGGATGTGTCGTCGGGCGAGAGGATGCCGTTCCGCCCGCACGCCACGATGTTCGTGGCACCCTGCGCGACCAGCAGGCGGATGATGGCGTGTCCGGCGGCGCCGACCCCCGAGACCACGATCTTCACCGTGTCGAGGCTCTTCTCGACCACCCGCAGGGCGTTGGTCAGCGCGGCGAGAACCACGATGGCGGTGCCGTGCTGATCGTCGTGGAACACCGGGATGTCCAGCATGTCGCGGAGCCGGGCCTCGATCTCGAAGCAGCGTGGGGCGGAGATGTCCTCCAGGTTGATTCCGCCGTACACCGGTGCGAGGGCCCGGACGATCTCGACGATCGCGTCCGTGTCCTGGGTGTCCAGGCAGACCGGCCACGCGTCCACGTCCGCAAATTGTTTGAACAGGGCCGCCTTGCCCTCCATCACGGGAATCGACGCGGCGGCACCGATGTTGCCCAGCCCCAGCACGGCCGAGCCGTCGGTGACGACCGCGACGGTATTGCGCTTGATCGTCAGCCGCCGCACGTCCTCGGGGTTCTCCGCGATCGCGGTGCAGACCCGGGCGACGCCGGGTGTGTACGCGCGGGACAGGTCGTCGCGGTGCTTGAGCGGAACCTTCGGCACCACTTCGAGTTTCCCGCCGAGATGGAGCAGGAACGTGCGGTCACTGACCTTGCCGACCACGACGCCGGGCACGTCGGCGATCGCGGACGTGATCTGCTCGGCGTGCTCGACGTCGGAGGCGTCGCACGTCACGTCGATGACCATGTGGTCGGGGTGGCTCTCCACCACGTCCAACGCGGTCATGGCGCCCTTCACGGAGGCCACCGCCCCCGCGAGAGTCGAGGTGGTGCCTGCGCCGACCGGGGCCGTGACGCGAACGGTGATGGAGTAACCGGGACTGGGATTGGGCATGCGTGTTTCCTCGGGTTCGTCAGGTAGGGGCTAGCGCGGCGCCTGGTCGGCGACGAGCGCTTGATGGCTCTGGGGCAGGGCTTCCCACCAGGTGCGGCGCGTCTCCGACAGCGCGGTCGCGTCGAGGTCGCCGAACAACCGCAGCCGGGACAGGCCACCGTCGGGGTAGACGTCGAGTCGCAGGTGCGTGGCCGCCTCGGTGGCGTCCAGAACGAAGCGGTGCCTCGTGTCGGGCTGCACGGCCGTGCGGGACAGCAATTCGGTCCACGCGCTCTCGTCGGCGATGTCGGCGGTCCGCGCATCGGCGGTGCTCAGCCGCACCCAGCCGGGCGCGTTCCCCACGTAGTAGCTGGTGTCGATCTCGACGTGCCGGGGATTGCCGGCCGCGGCCAGCGAGAACACCGCGAAATCGTTGCCGCCGCCACGACGCCGGGAGTTCTCCCAGCCCTCCCCCATGTTCCGGGCCCGCCCGGGAAGGATGATGTTCGCGGGCGACGCGTAGAACGCGTCGGAGCAGCCGACGAGGCGTCCGCCGTTCTCCGCGGCGAGTAGGTCCACCGTCCCGTCGAGGAACCGGGGGTCGGGCACGACCTCACCGTGCACCCGCAACCGTGCGACGCCGCCGTCGGGGTAGATGGACAGCCGCACGTGTGTCCACCGGTGCCGGTCGGCGACGGCGTAGGCGTTCGCGGCGTGGCCCTCGGCCGGGGACTTCTCGACGATGGTCTGCCAGTCCGCCTTCATGACCTCCTCGATGGACGGGTAGCCCTCGATCGACGCCGCCTCGATGGAGATGAAGGGCGGGTAGTTGCCCTTGAAGTGCGCGGTGTCCACGATGATCCCGTGGATGATGCCCGCGGCCCCGAGCCGGACGATCGCGTAGTCGTGGCCGTCGTCGCGGCGGCGGCGGGTCTCCCACCCGTCGTACACCTTGCCCTTGTGCCCGAAATCGGACGGGTCGAAGAACGGGGCCTCCGCCTTGATGAGGTTCTCCCGCTGGGCGAACAGTTCGTCGTTGGCCGCGGATACGCTTCCGCCGAGGGCGCGTGAGGCGAGGTCGGGTAGTGCGGTGAAGTCGGGTGACGTCATGATTCTCCTCGTGTGCTGAGTGGTGCGAGTTCGGCAGTCGATGCCGCGATCGTGCAGCCGATTCGGCGCAGTAGTTCCGCCGCATCTCTGATCGATCGATGAAGGTCCGGCTCCAGGTCCGCGAGTGCGTATGCCGCGGAGATGCCGGCGCTGTGCAATTGGATGTCGCTGAGCAGGTTTCGGCCGCAGACGGCCAGGACGGGGATTCCGGCCCTGCGTGCCTCGGTCGCGACGCCGATCGGCGCCTTGCCGTGGAGGCTCTGCTCGTCGAGTGACCCTTCGCCGGTGATGACGAGGTCTGCCCCGGCGAGCCTCCCGGGGAAGTCGACGAGCCCGAGGACCGTGTCGATGCCGGGCCGGGTGTCGGCCCCCAGCACCGAGATCGCGCCGAACGCCGCGCCTCCCGCAGCGCCCGCACCCGCGATCCGGCTGTCGTCGCGGCCGGTCGCGGCGCGCACGACCTGCGCCCACCGGGTCATGGCGTCCTCGAGCACGACCAGTTCTTCTGCTGCCGCGCCCTTCTGGCTCGCGTACACGGCGGTGGCGCCGGTCGGGCCGAGGAGCGGATTGTCGACGTCGCAGGCGAGCCGGAAGTGCGCCGCACGCGCCGCCGGGTGGAGACCGGTCAGGTCGACCCGGGCGGCCTGGCGCAGCGCCGCTCCCCCCTGCGCGACCTCGTTGCAGTCGGCGTCGAGGACACGTACGCCGAGGGCCTGTAACAAGCCGGCACCGCCGTCGGTTGACGCGCTGCCCCCGAGACCGACGGTGATCTCGCGAGCTCCCCCCTCCAGCGCGTGCCTGACGACGGTGCCGAGTCCGAATGTACTGGCACCCAATGGGTCCGCTACACCGTCCGGGAGCAGTACCAAGCCCACGGCCGAAGCCAGTTCGACCACCGCGGTCGAGCCGCGCACCGCGTAGGACGAGGTGACGGGCCGACCTGTCGGCCCCGTGGTGGTCACCGCGACCGGAGACCACCCTGCGGCGACGGCCGCGGCGACGGTGCCGTCGCCGCCGTCCGCGACCGGAACACGATCGATCGCCCAGGAGGGATCACCGGCGAGGAGTCCGTCGGCGAGGGCGTCCGCCACTTCCGCCGCGGTGAGGGATCCCTTGAACTTGTCGGGTGCGACCAGTACACGTGTCACGGTGCCCCCTAGTCCAGCAGCATGAGGGCTGTGGGAGCGTGCTCCCAGCTCTCCGCCAGATCCTCGAACTCGGCGACGTTGTCGAGTTCGGTTCCCATCGCGATGTTGGTGACCCGCTCGAGGAAGACCTCGACCACCACCGGCACCTTGTGCTCACCGGCGAGCTCACGGGCCTTCTCGAGGGCGCCTGCGATCTCGCCGGGCTCGGTGACCCGCAACGCCTTGCAGCCCAGCCCCTCGGCGACCTTGACGTGATCGACGCCGTACCCCTTCGGGACCGCGGGCAGCACATCGTGTTCGGTGGTTTCCTGGGTGTTGATGTTGTCGAAGCCCAGCTGCACGCAGAAGTCCATGTCGAATGCGCGCTGCGCCTGACGGATCAGTCCCAGGTAGGAGTTGTTCACCACGACGTGGATGTACGGCAGGTTGAACTGGGCGCCCACCGCCAGTTCCTCGATCATGAACTGGAAGTCGTAGTCACCGGACAGCGCCACGACGGGCGTCTCCGGCTCCGCGGCCACCACTCCGAGGGCGGCGGGGATGGTCCAGCCCAGCGGTCCGGCCTGCCCGCAGTTGATCCAGTTGCGGGCCTTGTAGACGTGCAGGAACTGGCCGCCGGCGATCTGCGAGAGCCCGATCGTGCTGACGTACCGGGTGTTGCGCCCGAAGACGCGGTTCATCTCCTCGTACACCCGCTGCGGTTTGACCGGGACGTCGTCGAAGTGGGTCTTGCGCTGCATGGTCCGCTTCCGGGTGGCACAGTCCTCGACCCAGGTGCTTCGGTCCGCGAGTGTTCCGGCGGCCTTGCGCTCCTTCGCGACGGTGACGAACAGTTCGAGCGCCGCCTTGGCGTCGGAGACGATCCCGTAGTCCGGTGCGAACACGCGGCCGATCTGCGTGGGTTCGATGTCGACGTGAACGAACTTGCGCCCCTTGCGGTAGGTGTCGAGGCCGCCCGTGTGCCGGTTGGCCCAGCGGTTGCCGATGCCCAGGACGAAGTCCGACGCCAGCATGGTCGCGTTGCCGTACCGGTGGGCGGTCTGCAGACCGACCATGCCCGCGGCGAGGCGGTGGTCGTCCGGGATGGTGCCCCAGCCCATCAGCGTCGGCACCACGGGAACGTCCAGCAGTTCCGCCAGTTCCACGAGCAGATCCGCGGCGTCGGCGTTGATGATGCCGCCGCCGGCGACGATCAGCGGGCGGTCGGCGGCCCCCAGCATGTCGAGGGCCTTCTCCGCCTGCGCCCGGGTCGCCGCCGGCTTGTACACGGGCAGCGGCTGGTAGGTGTCCGGGTCGAACTCGATCTCCGCCAGTTGCACGTCGATCGGCAGGTCGATGAGAACCGGTCCGGGCCTGCCGGACCGCATCAGGTGAAATGCCTGCGCGAACGCACCTGGAACCTGGGCGGGCTCGAGCACCGTCATCGCCATCTTCGTGACCGGACCCGCGATCGCGGCGATGTCGACGGCCTGGAAGTCTTCCTTGTGCAGGCGCGCGACCGGGGCCTGCCCCGTGATCGCGAGGATCGGGATCGAGTCCGCCATCGCCGAGTACAGGCCGGTGATCATGTCGGTCCCGGCCGGGCCGGACGTCCCGATGCAGACGCCGATGTTTCCGGCCTTGGCGCGGGTGAATCCCTCGGCCATGTGGGATGCGCCCTCGACGTGGCGGGCGAGGACGTGCTTGATCCCACCGTGGTCACGCATTGCTGCGTAGAACGGGTTGATCGCCGCACCGGGGAGGCCGAAGGCCTGGGTGGCACCTTCGAGTTCCAGAATCTTGACCGCTGCGTCAGCAGCGCGCATACGAGGCATATCAGTTCTCCATCGAGGATTACGAGTTGAGGCGGGTCACTGGGAGGGGCGGCCGGACAGCCGCTCCACTCCGCGCAGCAGGCCCGAATGATCCAGGCCACCATCACCGTTCGCACGGGCGGAGGCCATCAGCTGGGCGACGACGGCGCCGAGGGGTGTCACGACGCCGGCCTCACGGGCAGCGCTGGTCACGATGCCGAGGTCCTTGTGGTGCAGGTCGATACGGAATCCGGGTTCGAACGACCGGTCCAGCATCTTCTGCGCCTTCTGGTTCAGGACGGCCGATCCGGCGAGCCCGCCGCCGAGTACCTCCACGGCGGCCGCGGTGTCGACACCGTAGGCCTCGAGGAAGATGATCGCCTCCGCGAGGAGCTGGATGTTGCCGGCGACGATCAGCTGGTTCGCTGCCTTCACCGTCTGCCCGGATCCGTTCGGGCCCACGTGGACCACGGTCTTCCCGACGACGTCGAGGATCGGCCTGGCCGACTCGAAGTCTTCCGGGGCGCCGCCGACCATGATCGACAGTGCGGCGTTGACCGCCCCGGCCTCGCCACCCGATACCGGGGCGTCGATCAGCCGGAATCCACGCTCGGCCGCCTGCGCGGCGAGTGCGGTGGTGACGTCGGGCCGGATGCTGGAGAAGTCGATGATCAGAGCGCCTGCCGGGGCGTGCTCGAAGACTCCGTCCTCACCGGCAAGTACGGCCTGCACGTCGGGCGAGTCGGGGACCATCACGGCCACGACGTCGGCGCCGGCAACGGCCTTGGCGATGGAGTCCGCTGCGGTGCCGCCGGCCTCGACGAGTGCCGCGGTGCGCCCGGGCGAGCGGTTGTATCCGACCACCTGGTGGCCGGCCTTGGCGAGATGAACGGCCATGGGGCTGCCCATGATTCCGAGTCCGATGAATGCGATAGTGCTCACGAGTGTCCTCGATTCCGTCGAAAGTGGTGTGTGTCAGTGGGCGGCGTGGGACGCGCGCTGTTCGCGGGGCAACCAGTCGAAGGTGTCCGGCCGGGTGGACTTGTACTCGAGCCCCACGTATCCGCGGTAGCCGTGACCGGCGAGCCTCTTCAGGTAGCCGTCGATGTCGAGTGTTCCGGTGCCGGGTTCTCCGCGACCAGGAGTATCCGCGATCTGTACGTGCCCGACGCGGTCCGCGTACGTGTCGATCGCGGCGCCGACGTCGTCGCCGTTGACCTCGAGGTGGTAGAGGTCCGCGAGGAGCCGGAGCGAATCGACACCGTGCTCGGCCTTCACCCGGTCGATCACGGCGATCGCCTCGGCCGCGCTCTTCAGCGGGTACGCCGGCGTGCCGCTGACCGGTTCGACGAGTACGACCGCACCGATACGATCCGCCGCCTTGCCCGCCTGGGCGAGGTTCTCGGTGGCCGTGTCGTCCTGAATCTTCGGATCCGTGCCGTCGATACGATTACCATACAGGGCGTTGAAAGCTTTGGTGCCCAATCGTTCTCCGATTCCCACGGTGATGTCGATGTTGTCGCGGAACGCCGAGACCTGCGCCGGGTCGGACAGCAGTCCGCGGTCCCCCGCCGGCATGTTGCCCGCCGCGAAGTTCAACCCGGTCAGCTGCACTCCGGCGTTCTCGATCGCGGCCACGAACGCGTCGACGTCGCTGTCCCGCGGTACGGCGGTGTCGAAGGGCCACCAGAATTCGACGGCGTCGAATCCGGCATCCCGAGCAGCCTGTGGGCGCTGCAGGAGCGGCACGTCGGTGAGCAGGATCGAGCAGTTCAGGGTGTAGGCCAAGGTATCCATCGGTTGTTCTTTCACTTTCCGGGTGTTCAGGAGACTGTGGTGTTGTCGGGCTCGGGCAGGCCTCGGTAGCGTCGCCAGCCGCCGTGATCGGTGATCTCGGTGAGCTCGCCGGCTCGGCTCTCGAGGAGGCCCGGTCGCAGGCCTACCGCCAGAACCGAACGGCCGTCGGACAGTTCGATCACGGTGAGCTCGAGTTCCTCGGGCTCCTCGGGGAGGAAGTCGGTGCGAATGTCTCCGATCGGCACGTCGTAGAGCTCGCCCTCGATCGAGGCTCCCCCGGTCTCCGTCAGCAGCAGTGCGGGGAATTCGTCACGCACGGAGAAGAATCGGTATTTCGGGGCGGTCCGGACCGTGCCGAGGAACGTGTGCGCAGACACGTTGTGATGCAGGTTTCCCCCACGCATCGCTCCACCGTTGCAGAACAATTCGGCCATCTTGTCAGCTCCTTCTTCCGTGGGCAGGTGTCGCCGCTTCGGGCTTGCCCGCCAGTTCGATCGCTACCTGGAGCAGCGCTTCGCGTAGTCGTTTGGTGTTCGCGTCGAGTCCTTCGCGCACCAGGTCCTGGGTGACCGGCCACGGGGTGTCGCTGATGACGTCGTGATCGGTGACCAGGGCGATGCAGGTGTAGGACATGCCCAGTTCCCGGGCCAGCGCCGCCTCGGGGTACGGGGTCATGCTGATCAGGTCCCATCCCTGGGCCGCGTACCAACGTGATTCGGCGCGGGTCGAGAATCGGGGACCGCGGATCGCCACCATCACGCCGCCGTCGTTGACCACCCATCCGCTCCTGCGGAGCGTCGAGACCACCGCCTGGCGTCCGCGGACGCAGAACGGATCCGCGAAGGACACGTGGACGTCGTCGTCGTGAAAGGTGTCGTCGGTGCGGCCGGTGCGGTCGACGAGCTGGTCGGGCACGACAACCGAGCCGACGCCGATCGCCGGTCGCAGCGAGCCGGACGGGGTGGGCGCGAGGATCGTGCGCACGCCCAGGCTGTGCAGGGCCCAGATGTTCGCGCGGGCGTTGATGCGGTGGGGCGGGATGTCGCGGTGCCGTCCGGTGCGGGTCAGGTAGGCGAGCCGGCGGCCCCCTGACGACCCGAGGACGATGCTGTCCGACGTCGGACCGTACGGGGTGTCGACCTGAACCTGCTCGGCGTCGTCGAGGAGTCCGTAGTAACCCCAGGTGCCGAGCACTCCGACGGTGGGCTGGGTATCAGGCATGGTGGTTCACCGTTCCTTCCGCGACCCCGTTCGTGGTCAGCGCTTCGCGCCTCTCGATCGCCGGCCGTGCCGGGGCGTCCTGGAGGTGGTCGTGCCCCGGGTGCGGGTGGATGGTGACGTCGTCCGGGTCGTCGGGTGTGACCTTCCCGTCGAGTACCGCTCGCATCTTGTCCTTGTCGAGCATGCCCTCCCAGTTCGCGACCACGAACGTGGCGAGGCAGTTGCCGAGCAGGTTCGTGAATACGCGCATGGAGTCCATGAGCCGGTCGGCGCCGAGCAGCAACGCGACCGCGGCCACGGGGAACGCGCCGATTGCGGCAGCGGTCGCGGACAGGGCGACGAAGGCCGACCCCGGCACACCCGCCATTCCCTTGGAGCTGAGGATCAGGATGCCCATGATCGCGAGCTGCTCGCCGAATCCGAGATCAACCCCGACCGCCTGCGCCAGGAACATCATCGCCAGCGACAGGTAGATCGCGGCTCCGTCGAGGTTGAACGAGTAGCCGGTAGGGATCACCAGACCGACGACGGCGCGGTCGCATCCCGCGTTGTCCAACTTCTTGATGATGCGGGGCATGACCGCCTCGGACGATCCGGTGCCCAGGGCGAGCATGAATTCTTCGCGGCAGTACTTGATGAACTTCCACGCGTTCACTCCGGTGATCAGCTTGACCACGATCGACAGGACGGCGATGAAGACCAGTGCAGCGCCGTAGCACGCCAGGATGAGTACTCCGAAGGATTTGAGGGAGCCGGCACCGTAATTGCCGACGGTGAATGCCATCGCACCGAACGCTCCGAGAGGCGCCAGGTACATGATGTAGCCGACGATGCGGAAGATGACGTGCAGCGTCTGGTCGATCACATCCATCAGGATCGGCGGAGCCGATTCACTGAAGGACGCCAGCGCGACACCGAACAGGATCGCGAACAGCAGCACCTGCAGCAGGTTGTTCTGGGCGAACGCATCGAACACGCTGGTCGGGATGATGTGCATGACGAACTCGACGCCACCCGGCAGGTGGCCGCCCTGCGTCTTCTCGTCCAGGGCGCTGGTGTCCAGCGTGGCCGGGTCGATGTTGAGCCCGCTACCCGGCTTGACGAGGTTTCCGACGAGCAGGCCGAGCCCGAGCGCGAAGGTCGTCGCGGCCGTGAACCAGAGCAGCGCCTTGCCGCCGATCTTGCCGAGCGCCTTCATGCTGCCGACCTTGGCGATGCCGGTGACGATCACCAGGAAGATCAGCGGCGACACGACCATCTTGATCAGCTTGATGAAGCCCTCACCCAGTGGCGCCAGGTGATGGGAGAACTCCGGAAACAGGATTCCGGTGGCGATGCCCAGGGCGATTCCGATCAGGACCTGGACGAAAAGTGATCTGTACCAACGCTGCTTTGTGGGTTTCGCAGCGATTTCGACTTCAGACACGGGGCCCTCCCTCGGGGCTTGGTGTTTTCCATATTATGGAAGTTGTATTTCGTATCTCGATATAGTGAACGCCGTCACACCGACGTTTGTCAACCGATGTAGCGAAGGAATCGTCGCGATCCGCCACTCCCGCGCTATCGTCATACGGAGCACCCTTTCCGTCTGACGGAAAGAATGTGGGGGCTCTCGCGCAGTCAGAGGATGGAGACAGACATGACGAACGGTCAGAGTCCGGCCGGCGGCGTGCAGTCGGTCGAGCGCGCATTCGACATACTCGAGATCATGGCGAGTGCCGGCGGGTCCATCGGGGTCAGCGAACTCGCCGACCTGGCCGGACTCCCCCTCCCGACCATTCACCGGCTCATCCGCACCCTGATGAACCGCGGATACGTGCGGCAGCTACCCACCCGGCGGTACGCGCTCGGGCCCAAGCTCATTCGCCTCGGCGAGAGCGCCACCCAGCTGATCGGCGCCTGGTCGCGACCGCACCTGTCCGAACTGGTACGAGGCACCGGCGAGACCGCGAACATGGCCGTCCTCGACGGCACCATGGCCGTCTACGTCGCACAGGTGCCGTCCGAACACGCGATGCGCATGTTCACCGAGGTTGGCCGACGCGTCTACCCGCACTGCACCGGCGTCGGCAAGGCCATCCTCATGCAACTCTCGAATGACGCCGTGCGCTCACTGGTCGGCCGGACCGGCATGACGACGTACACCGAGAACTCCCTCACCGACCCCGACATGCTGATCGCCGATCTCGAATTGAGCCGAAACCGCGGGTTCGCGATCGACGAGGGCGAGCAGGAGATCGGCGTCCGCTGCTTCTCGGTGCCGGTGCCGAACGCTCCGACCCCCACCGCCATCTCCGTCTCCGGGCCCGCGGCCCGGGTCACCCTCGAGTCGGCGGACCATATCGTGCCGCTGCTCAAGCGCGTGGCGAAGGAACTCGGCACCGAGTTCGACAAGAACGCCGCGCTCTGATTCCGGTCGACCCATCAACAAAGGTTGACGGATTCGCCTCATCAACTTAAGTTGATACCGTGAGTGACGATCCGAACCCGGCGACCGCTTTCGCTGCCGTCGTCGCGCTGCGGCGTCAGGCCGATCAGCTCGAGCGTGACGCCGTCGCACACGCACTGTCCGCGGGCTGGACCTGGGCGGACATCGGTCACGCTCTCGGCGTCTCGGGTCAGGCGGCGCACAAACGCCTCGGTCCCGGACGATCCTCCGACACGAAGACGAGGGACACACGATGAAGTTCACCCGGGCATGGCGCGACATGCGCACGATGAAGACGCTGTTCTCGGAAACGGAGGCCGAGGCCGACCGGCTGGGCGACCGGGAACCGGGCCTCGAGCATCTGCTGCTCGCAGCGTTCGTACTGCCGGACGGTACGGCAGCCCGAGTGTTCGAGCGTCTCGGATCGAACCGGAACGCACTGCGCGAGGCGGTCATTCGCGTGCACGGGGAAGCCCTCGCGGCGGCAGGCATGACGGACGCGGGCGTCGCCACCAGCGCACTGAGCCGCCCGCGCACCGGGCCGCTGCGACTGACCGAACCGGCCCAGGCCGCGTTCCGCAATGCGGTGGCTCTCGCGAAGTCGGAACGGCGACCGATCGTCGGAGCCGACCTCGTCGCAGCCGTCGCCACCATCACGCACGGCACCGCGGCGCGGGCACTGGAATCACTGGGACTCGTCCGGTCCGACGTCGTCGACGCCGCCCGCGCCGAGCCGGCACCGTGAGCGGACAGCCCAGGCCCGGCAGCCGCCGCCTGCGCGGATAGGCTCGACACGTGGTTCTTCCCAGCTCGACTTCTGTGTCCCCTGCAGATGTTCTCGGCTCCATGCGGGACGTCATCGACGGTCCGCTGCCCGACATCGCCGTCCGCTTCTCCAAGTTCCTCGCCGACATCTGGCCGCACACCGCGCTGGTGATCTTCACCCGGGAATGCACGGGACGTCCCCGCAAGGTCAGCGGAGATCCGTCGGTGGTCGAGCGCGTCACCATCGCCGAACTGGACGCGTTGCGCACCCGCATGACGGAAGGCACCCCTTTCGACGACCACACCGTGATTGCCGGAGCGAAACGGAAGGTGTGGGCGCTGCTGGACGCGACGGGGACCCTCCTCCTCGTTCTGCCCAAGCCGCGGCAGCGCATTCGTGAGGTCCCGCTGGTGGCGGGCGCGTTCGGCGTCGTCGCCGTGTCGATCCGGCATCAGGTGGCGCAGGCGAGCCCCGCATACCTGGCGGAGTCGCGGGCGGCGTCGAGCGAACGGGCCAGGACCATCGTGGAGCTGACGGACCTGCACGCGGCGACGCTCGAATCGATCCTGTCGACGCTCCGGTCCAAGGACCTCGACGACCGTCGGTCGCGGATCACGGCGAGCGAGACGGCGTCCTCGGCGCTGGTGACCCTGCGCTCCGCGGGCGAATCCGACCGCAACCTCGCGGAGGAAGCGGTCACCACCGCGTTCGCCCGGCTGCAGGGCGAACTGCGGCCGCTGCTCCAGCACCGGCCCGTGCGGGTCGACTACGTCGATCCGCCGGTGGACGGCCGCGCGCTGCCCGGCGAGGTGGCCAGTGCCGCCCGGGCCGTCGTCCGGAGCGCCGTCCTGGCATTCGCGGCGCAAGCCGCCCTCGAGCGAATCCGCATCGCCTGGGACTGTGACGGCGCGAACCTCCTGGTCGAGGTCCGCGACGACGGCGACGGCGGTCTCGACACCGACGCGCTGGTGCGGCAACTCTCCGGCCGGGTGCACACGCTCGGTGGCCGGATCGACGTGGAGTCGGTCGACGGGTGGGGGTCCCGGGTAGCCGTCGCGATCCCCCTCGACGTACCGGTGGCGCGACCGGACGAACAGCAACTGGGCGATCTCAACCCCCGCGAACTCGAGGTCCTGGGTCACCTCGCGACCGGCAAGCGGAACAAGGCGATCGCCGACAGCCTCGGCATCAGCGAGAGCACGGTCAAATTCCATGTCGCGGGTGTGCTGAAGAAGCTCGGTGTGGCGTCCCGAGGTGAGGCGGGCGCGATCGCCCTGGAGGCGGGCATCCGCGCCGACACCACCAGTAGGCACGCATGAGCGTCGCGACGCTGCCGATCGGGCACTGACCCCCCGCACGTGAGTGGCAAAGTGTGCGGGCGCACGCTTTGCCACTCACGTCAGGTGATGCGGTCCGGGTGGGTGTAGATGTTCATGGTGGTGCCGCGGAGGAACCCAATGAGGGTGAGCCCGGTGTCGTGGGCGAGGTCGATCGCCAGCGACGACGGTGCGGACACGGCGGCGAGGATCGGGATCCCCGCCATCACCGCCTTCTGCGCCAGCTCGAACGACGCCCGGCCGGACACGAGCAGGATGCTTCCCCGCAGCGGAACCCGGTTCTCTTCGGTGGCCCAGCCGATCAGCTTGTCGACGGCATTGTGCCGCCCCACGTCCTCCTTGATCGCGAGCAGTTCCCCGGTCCGGGTGAACAATCCGGCCGCGTGCAGGCCCCCGGTGGTCTCGAACACCTTCTGCGCGGCCCGCAACCGGTCGGGCAGCTCCGCGATCGTCGCGGCCGGCACCCGCACCGTATCGGTGGCCGGTGAGTGCTTCGTGCGTTGCCGGATCGCATCCAGCGACGCCTTCCCGCACACCCCACACGAGGAGGTGGTGTAGAAGTTGCGTTCGATACCGGTGTCGGGCAGGAACACCCCGGGCGCGAGATCGACGTCGAGGACGTTGTAGGTGTTGACACCGTTGTCGTCGACGCTGTTGCAGTAGCGGATCGACGCGATGTCCGCGCGGTCGCCGATGATGCCCTCGGTCAGCAGAAACCCCTGCGCCAGTTCGACATCGGAACCGGGGGTGCGCATGGTGACCGCCAGCGGTGTCCCGTTCACCCGGATCTCGAGCGGCTCCTCCACCACCACGGTGTCCGGTCGGGTGGACTGCCGGGTGTCGGTGATCCGGGTGACCGGGGTCCGGGTGGTCACACGCCCCATCAGGGTCGCCGTTCGAGACGGATGGTGATCGCCTTCGACACCGGGGTGTTCGACTTGCGGGCCACGTGATCGAGTGGGATCAGCGGATTCGTCTCCGGGTAGTAGGCTGCGACGTTCCCCCGCGGCGTCGGGTACGGCACCAACCGGAAGTCGTCGGCGCGGCGCTCCTGCACCGTCCCGTCCGGGGCTTCCCACTCGGAGATCAGGTCCACCCGGTCCCCGTCGACGTATCCGAGGGCGGCGATGTCCTCGGGCGCGATGAACAGCACCCGGCGTCCGCCCTTGACGCCGCGGTAGCGGTCGTCGAGACCGTAGATGGTGGTGTTGTACTGATCGTGGGAGCGCATCGTCTGCAAGATCAACCGGCCCTCGGGCACCGGCAGCCAGGACAGCTCGTTGACCGTGAAATTCGCCTTCCCCGTGTCCGTCACGAACCGGCGCTCGTCCCGCGGCGGGTGCGGCAGTCCGAATCCGTCCGGTTGACGGACCTTGCGGTTGAAGTCCTCGAACCCGGGAATGACCCTTGCGATGGAATCGCGGATGCGGTCGTAGTCGGCGGCGAATTCCGCCCAGGGCACCGAATGTCCGGGACCGAACAGGGCCTGCGCTATCCCGCACACAATGGCGACCTCGCTGCGCAACTGGTCGCTCGCGGGTGTGAGGCTGCCGCGGGACAGGTGCACCATCGACATCGAGTCCTCGACCGTGACCTGCTGCTTCTTCCCGGACTGCACGTCCTTGTCGGTGCGCCCCAGCGAGGGCAGGATCAGCGCGGTCTGCCCGGTCACCAGGTGCGAGCGGTTCAGTTTCGTCGACACCTGCACCGTCAGCGCACAGCCCCGCAACGCGGCCTCGGTGGTCTCGGTGTCCGGGGTCGCCGAGACGAAGTTGCCGCCCATCCCGACGAACACCGACGCCTTCCCGTCCCGCATCGCCCGAATCGAGTCGACCGCGTCCAACCCGTGCTCCCGCGGCGAGCGGATACCGAATTCGGCGTCGAGCGCGGCCAGGAACGATTCGGGCATCTTCTCCCAGATCCCCATCGTCCGGTCACCCTGGACGTTGGAGTGTCCGCGCACCGGGCACACCCCGGCCCCGGGTTTGCCGATCATCCCCTGCAACAGCAGCAGGTTCACCGCGTCCTGGATGGTCGCGACCCCGTGCGTCTGCTGAGTCAACCCCATCGCCCAGCAGATGATGGTCTTCTTCGAGGAGATCAACGCGTCCGCCGTGGCCTGGATCTGTTCGAGCGTCAGCCCGGTCGCCGCCGCCACCGTGCCCAGATCGACCTGCCGCAGATGCGCCGCGCACTCCTCGAACCCGGCGGTGTGCCGGTCGATGAACTCCCGGTCCAGCACCGTCCCGGGATTGCGGTCCTCCGCCTCGAGCAGCAACCGGCCCAATCCCTGGAACAGGGCCTGGTCGCCGCCGATCCGGATCTGCAGGTACTCGTCGGCGATCTGCACACCGTCGCCGACCACCCCGTGCACCTTCTGCGGGTCCTTGAACCGCATCAACCCGGCCTCGGGCAGCGGGTTGATCGCGATCACCTTCGCCCCGTTGGCCTTCGCCTTCTCGAGGGTCGAGAGCATCCGCGGGTGGTTGGTGCCCGGGTTCTGCCCGGCGATCAGGATCAGGTCCGCGTTCTCGAGGTCGGGAACCGACACCGACCCCTTCCCGATCCCGATCGTCTCCACCAACGCACTACCCGACGACTCGTGGCACATGTTCGAGCAGTCCGGCAGGTTGTTCGTCCCGAACGCCCGGATCATCAACTGGTACACGAACGCCGCCTCATTGCTGGTGCGCCCGGACGTGTAGAACACCGCCTCGTGCGGCGATGCCAACGCCCGCAGCTCCCCGGCGATCATCGCGAACGCCGCGTCCCAGCCGATCGGCTCGTAATGCGAGGCTCCCGGCAGCAACACCATCGGATGCGTCAACCGGCCCTGCTGCCCTAACCAGAACTCGGTCCGACCCAGCAGATCCGACACCGAATGCGCCGCGAAGAACTCCGGCCCGACCTTGCGGGTGGTCGCCTCCTCCGCGACCGCCTTCGCCCCGTTCTCACAGAACTCCGCATGCTTGCGGTGCCCCGGAGTCTCCGGCCACGCACACCCCGGACAGTCGAACCCCTCCCGCTGATTCAACCTCATCAACGTCCGGGCCGTGCGCACCGGACCCATCTGCTCGAGCCCACGACGCAACGACACCAACACCGCAGGAACACCTGCCGCATAGGATTTCTCGTGCGTGACGACGACATCATCTTCGTCGAAGGTGTACCTGTCGGTGGTGTCGGTCATGGAGTCAGTTTCCTCGTGCAATCCATTCGGCGAGGTGCGGGGCCTCGGTGCCGATCGTGGTTCCGTCACCGTGACCGGTGTGGACGAGCGTTTCTTCGGGAAGAGCGAACAGCCGGTCCCGGATCGACCCGATGATGGTCGGGAAATCCGAGTACGACCGGCCCGTGGCGCCGGGGCCACCCGAGAACAGGGTGTCGCCGGAGAACAGTGCCCCGGCCTCGGGCAGGTACAGGCACACCGACCCCGGCGAGTGACCGGGCGAGTGGATCACCTGGATCTCGGTGCCCGCGATGGCGATCCGCTGTTCGTCCTCGAGATGCCAGTACTTGGCGTCGGGGTGGCTCATCTTCCACAGCACGTCGTCGCCGGGGTGCAGCAGCACCGGGGCATGCAAACGCTCGGCCAATTCGGGGGCGACGGTGACGTGGTCGTTGTGACCGTGCGTGCAGATCACGGCATTCACGTGCCGGCCTCCGACCGCGTCGATGATCGGCTGCGCGGTGTGGGCGGCGTCGACGATCACGACGTCGGTGTCGTCACCGATCAGCCAGATGTTGTTGTCGACGTTCCACTCTCCGCCGTCGAGGGCGAACGTTCCCTCGGTGACGACCCGCTCGATCCGCAACTGCCCGCTCACAGAACGACCACCGAACGCAGCACCTCACCGGCGTGCATGCTGTGGAACGCCGCTTCCACCTCGTCGATCTTGATGCGCTCGGTGACGAACTTGTCCAGCGGCAGCCGGCCCTGCTGGTACAGGTCGACGAGCATCGGGAAGTCACGCTCGGGCAGGCAGTCGCCGTACCACGAGGACTTCAGGGATCCGCCGCGGGAGAAGAAGTCGATCAGCGGCATCTCGAGGGTCATGTCGGGGGTCGGGACACCGACCAGCACGACGGTGCCGGCGAGGTCGCGGGCGTAGAACGCCTGCTTCCACGTCTCGGGGCGGCCGACCGCATCGATCACGACGTCGGCGCCGAAACCGCCGGTGAGTTCCTGGACGGCCGAGACGGCGTCCACCTGGCCGCCGTTGATCGTGTGCGTCGCGCCCAGGTCCTTCGCCCATTCGAGCTTCTTGTCGTCCCGGTCGATCGCGATGATCTTCACGGCGCCTGCCAGGCGGGCGCCCATGATCGCGGCATCGCCGACACCACCGCAGCCGATGACGGCGACGGTGTCACCGCGGGAGACGTTGCCGGTGTTCACGGCGGCACCGAGGCCGGCCATCACACCGCAGCCGAGCAGTCCGACGACTGCCGGGTCCGCGGAGGGATCCACCTTGGTGCACTGTCCGGCGTGGACGAGCGTCTTGTCGGCGAACGCGCCGATCCCCAGGGCGGGAGTCAGTTCGGTGCCGTCCTCGAGCGTCATCTTCTGCGCGGCGTTGTGCGTGTCGAAGCAGTACTGCGGGCGGCCGCGCTTACAGGCCCGGCACTGACCGCAGACGGCGCGCCAGTTCAGGACGACGAAGTCGCCGACCGCCACGGACGTGACGCCTTCACCGACACTCTCGACGATCCCCGAAGCCTCGTGGCCCAGCAGGAACGGGAACTCGTCGTTGATCCCGCCGTCGCGGTACGTGAGGTCCGTGTGGCACACACCGCATGCCGCGATGTCGACTACCACCTCTCCGGGACCGGGGTCCGGAATGTTGACGGTCGCGATCTCGACGGGGGCACCCTTGGAGCGGGCGATGACGCCTCGTACCTGCTGCGGCATTGGACTCATTCCTTCGGTCGATCAGTCATAGCGGGATCGATGCATGGCCATATATGCACCTCTCCCGAGACCTTACGTTCCGGAAGATCACGGAGGGACTGATCGAAGTGAGAGGTTGACCTAGCCGGAATGCCAGCCGCTCACCGCGGTCTTGCGATAGAGGTCATGGCGGGAAACTGACGGTTGACACACCGCGGTATATACAGGACTATACATCTCGAAGAGTGAGGCACACCACAGCGATCACGGAGTTCTGATGACCCGGAGAGATTCCAGCTCGACCGAGGAACCGCACCCGCCCCTTCCTGTGGTGCTCGACGGCGCCCAGCTCACCGTCGACCAACTCACGGCGCTGGCCCGGGAACCCGTCGTGATCGAGCCCGACCCCGCAGCGCTCGACCACGCACGCCGTTCGTGGGAGACAGCCGTGCGCATCGCCGAACGGCAGCCCATCTACGGACGCACCACGGGTGTCGGGGGCAATCGGGACACCTCCGTCTCCGACGGCGTCGACCAGGACCTTCGACTTCTCCGCAGCCACGCCACCGGTTCGGGCCCCGCGCTGCCGGATCACGTCGTCCGCGCCGCCATGATCATTCGCGTCAACCAGATTCTCAACGGCGGATCCGGTCTGCACCCCGACATCGTGACCGCGCTGATCGATGCCGTCGCGGCGGACGAACAGCCCACCGTGCACGCTCGCGGGGCGATAGGCACCGGCGACCTCAGCGCGTTCTCCGAGATCGCGCTCGGGTTGATGGGCGAGGCACCGCTGCGGGAGGGTCGACTCGCCACCCGGTGGATCGCACACCAGGGTGACGCACTCCCGCTGATCTCGACCAACGCGATGACGGTCGCGCTCGCGGCGTCGGCCACCGACAGCGTCGCGAACTGGCTGGAGCACTCGCTGATCGTCGGTGTGCTGTCGCTGCTGGCGACGCGCAGTTCCGTCGAACCGTTCGCGGCACGGGTGCAGGCTGCCCGCAGGCACCTCGGCCAGGAGGAGGTGGCCGGCCGGGTCCGGGAACTCCTCGCGGACCACCGCGTACAGGCTGCCCGCGTGCAGGATTCCTACGGGTTCCGCGCCCTGCCGCAGATCCTCGGGGCGACGTGGCAGGCGCTGCAGCGGTTGCGGGGCACGCTCGCGATCGAGATGAACTCGTCCTCCGAGAACCCCCTCATCTCCGTCGAGGACGACGCCGTGTTCCACAACGGGAACTTCCACGGAATGCCGATCGCCCTCGCCGTGGACGAGGCGAAACTCGCGCTGTCGAGCGCGGCGTTGTTGTCGCAGTGCAGACTTGCCAATCTCTCCGATCCGGTGGTCACCGGTCTCCGGCCGTTCCTGGCCGACGGGCCGGCGGGCAGCAGCGGCACCATGCTGC
This sequence comes from Rhodococcus sp. P3_B8, assembly GCF_056402775.1. Taxonomy (NCBI): domain Bacteria; kingdom Bacillati; phylum Actinomycetota; class Actinomycetes; order Mycobacteriales; family Nocardiaceae; genus Rhodococcus; species Rhodococcus sp. P3_B8. The sequence continues at coordinate 304 of NZ_JBFUGT010000077.1, read as the reverse complement.
TGGAGTACACGACGTCCGCGGCCATCGCCGAGATCCGGATGGCCGCGGCGCCGGGCTCTCTCGGACACACCGTGATCTCCCGCGGAACCGAGGACCACGCGAGCTTCGCGTCGCAGGCCGCCACCCAGCTCACCGACATCCTCGCCCAGTCTCGCATCGTGCTCGCGTGCGAACTGATCTCGGCGGTGCGCGCCCTCGGCCAGCAGAACCACGAACTCGACACGACCACCGAACTCGGCGCGTACCTGGACCGGGCACGCGCGTGCCTGGACCCGCGGACGACCGACCGTCCTCTGAGCGACGA
>NZ_JBFUGT010000076.1:0-27343 GCF_056402775.1 Rhodococcus sp. P3_B8 | reverse complement strand
ATTCCGCGTTGGACCTCCTCGGCCGCAGTGGTCACGGCCGGATCGGGGTCAGCTCGGTGTTCGGACGTCCCGGCGGGACGAGCCGGGCCGTGGAGCAGGCACGGATCGCGCGTCGCTGCGCCGGACACGGCGGATGCACCCTCACCCGTTACGAGTCGGTGCCGGTGTCGCTGCTGCTGGTCAGCGTTCCCGACGCCGGCAAGCTGGCGTCGAACCAGATCCTCGGACCGGTGCTGGCCCTGCCCACCGAGGAACAGGAGAGCCTGCTCGCCACCCTCGACGCCTGGTTCTCCTGTCGCGGATCCACCACCGCGGCGGCCACCCAGCTGCACTACCACCGCAACACCGTCCTGTACCGGCTGCGCAGAATCCACACCCTCACGGGACGCGACTTCTCCGACCCCATCGACGCCGCCGAACTGTACGTCGGTCTGCGGGCGCACCAGCTGCTCGGTGCGTGACCTGAGCGGCACCCGCTCGGCTCGGTGAATCCGGCCCCCGCGCCCGCCCGAGGGCCGACAATATGTGTGGGTCGGCCGTCGTCCGCTCGGGTATGCCGAGCAGTGGGGCAGTGCAATGGGATTCATCATCGGATTCGCACCGTGGATCGTCTACTGGATCCTGGTGGGCAACACGGGATTCGTCGCTGCCGTCGCGATCGCGTTCGGTATCGCGGCGATTGGCCAGGTGGTGCAACGGTTGCGGGGCCAGCCGTGGCGGACCCTCGAGGTCGGCACCGTCGCCGTTTTCGCGTTGCTGCTGATCGCGGCGCTCACTTTGGACGACGCCGTCCTCGAACGCTGGCTTCAGCCGGTCAGCAACTTCGGGTTGTTCGCGATCGCGGCGGTGGGCGCTCTGATCGGGCGGCCGTTCGTGCGCGAGTACGCGGTGGCAACCGTGGACGCCCGGACGGCGGCGAGCGGCGGCTTCCGGTACATCACCACGGCCATGACGTGGATGTGGGTGGCCGCGTTCGGACTGATGACCGTGTTCTCGCTGATTCCGCCGATTGTCGACGGCGACGCCACCATGCGCGACGCCGGCGACACCCTGTCCGTCGTCTGCTACTGGGTGCTGCCGTTCACCCTCATGGGCGTTGCGGGGCTGGTGTCCGCGGTATTTCCCGGATGGTTCGAGAAGCGGTCGCAGCTGCTGGAGACGCAATCTTCGGCGGAGCCGGCGGTCGCCGAGCAGCCCGCGCCGGCCGCGGACGTGTCGGCAGGGTTACTCGAACTCGACATTCCGGCGTGGTCGCGTCACGACGAGGCGTTCTCGCTGATCGTCCGCGGCGCCCGGCCCGGATCGTCGGTGACCGTCCGCACCACCGGGACCGACGTATTCGGTGGGCGGTGGCGGTCCGAGGCCACGTTCACCGTCCCGGCAGACGGAACAGTCGACGTCGCCGGACAGGTTCCGGACCACGGTGATTGGGACGTGGCGGACGCCGACGCACCGCTGTGGGCCATGTGTTTCGTGTCCGAAGACCGGGTTCCCGACCTCTTCGTGCCGCCGCCCGACACCTGGCTGATCACCGTCGAGGCGAGCACTCCGGACGGAACGTCGCGGCGGGCGGTGACGCGTCATGTGAGCGCCCCCGGAGTGTCCGTCCGTTCCCTCGATGTCGGCGGCCGGCCCGCCCTGCTCGCACTGCCCGCCGGCGATGCTCCGAGCGGCGGGTGGCCGGGCGTCGCCTGCTTCGGCGGCTCGGAGGGCGGCGTCGACTCCCAACGTTCCACCATCGGGATGCTGGCCGCCAACGGGTATGCCGCACTGGCCTATTCGTGGGTGGGTGAATCGAACACCGACGCGACGCTGGTGAACATTCCGCTCGAGCGGTTCGCGACCGCGGTCGACGCGCTGGGAGCGCAGCCGTCAGTGGACGCAAGCCGCCTGACCGCGATGGCCATTTCGCGCGGCGCGGAGGGCCTGTTGGCCTCCGCCTGCGTCGGCGAACTCCCCGTCGCCGGGCTGATCCTGATCAGCCCGAGTTCGGTGTCGTGGCAGGCGATCGGCCCCGACGGCGAGATCGCCGGCACCCCGTCGTGGACGTGGAACGGCCGGCCCGTGCCGTGGGCGCCGCTGCCGGGCGGGGTACTGATGCCCCAGCTGATCCGCAACGCATGGCGGGCCCACCACGACCTCACCGCGCACCGGCCGAGCCTGCTGCGCCTGGGGGCCGCCTACCGGGCCGGGCTCGCGGCCGCACCGGCGGAGGCGACGCTGCGGTCCGAACAGGCGACCGCGTCGATGCTGTGCCTGACCGGTGCCGACGACCAGCTGTGGCCGTCGGGCGAGATGGCCACGGCACTTCTCGGGCGTCGATCCGATACCCGCGACGAACACCGGACGTTCGACGGCGCCGGCCACCTCCTCCGCCTCGGAATGTTCCCCGCCGACGCGCAGTGGACCGGCGGCATCGCGTTCGGTGGCGGGGGTGCCGGTCAGGGCCGGGCGCAGCGCGAAGCGGTGCACAGCGTACTCGGCTTCCTCGCGCGGACCACCGCGGTGGCTAGGGCGTGATGCGCGGCGCAGAGGGCGGCTTCGGCCACACGGACCGCATCGTCGGCTCGATCGTCGACATGGCCGGGATGTCCCGGGCGAAAGTTTTTCCGATCTCGAGACTGGATTCCTTCGTCGACTCCGGTGCAGGCGCGTCGCCGAGTTGGACTGTGTTCTGCGTCGACGACCACCTCGCATTCACACCGTCCTTCTCCGTCGTGGGCGACCTCCGTCTGCGTATCGACGGCGATGACATGCGGGATCTGGGCAACGGCACGTACTGGGCGCCGGCGTGCCTGACCGAGCAGGACGGGACGCCGTCGCCCGCCTGCACCCGGGGCGCGCTGCGGCGGGTGACGGCGCGGCTGGCGGAGTCCGGGCTGACCGCACGAGTCGGCCACGAGATCGAGTTCACCCTCTTCGACGCGGCGACCGCCGAAGAATGGTCCGCCTACGGCCTCAATGCCGTTCTCGCGCAGGAAGAATTCTTCAAGCACCTGCTCGCGGCGGCGTCGACGGCCGCGCTGCCGATCGAGCAGGTCCACGCCGAGGCGGGGCTCGACCAGTTCGAGGTGTCGCTCGCCCCCGCGGATCCCGTCGAGGCGGCCGACAATGCGGTGCTGGCCCGCACCCTGATCAGCCGGGTCGCGCGCGCCCAGGGGCTGCGGGCGTCGTTCTCACCCATGCCCGTTGCGGGAGGGGCGGGAAACGGCGCCCACCAGCACGTGTCGATCTTCGAGGGTGATCTGCCGATCCTGTCGGGAGGCCCGGGCCCGCACGGGCTGACTCCCGCCGGTGGCGCGGCCATCGCCGGGATTTTGCGGGCGCTACCCGAGTTCACGGCCGTTCTCGCCGGGTCGGCGCTGTCGCATCTGCGGTTGCGCCCGGGCATGTGGTCGGGGGTGTTCCGCTGCTGGGGCCTGGAGAACCGCGAGGCCGCCGTCCGGCTCTGCGCGGACACCGCCGGGAACCCGCACGGCGCGAACCTCGAGATCAAACCCGTCGACCCGTCCGCGAACCCGTATCTGAGCAGCGCCGCCATTCTCGGCGCCGCCCACGACGGCATGGCCGGTGAGCTTCCCCTCCCGGACGAGGTGGCGGTCGACCCGGCGGAACTGACCGGCGCCCATGCCGTCGATCTCCTCCCGACCCTGCCGTCCGACGTGCTCGGAACGTTCGAGTCGTCGGCGCTCGCGCGGGATCTGCTCGGGCCGCTGATCGTGGAAGCGCTCGCGGCGGTCAAGGGGTACGAGCTCGCCGGATACCGGGACAAACCGGTCGACGAGGTCGCGCAACGCTTCCGGTACGCGTGGACGTCGTAGTCAGTTGCGGATCATCGCCAGCGCGGTACGCAGTCCGCGCCGCTTCCCGGTCGCAGGATCGACCCCGAACACTTCCTTCATCCCGCCCCGGATGCGGAATCGGAGTTCCGACGCCGTCTCCGGTGCGTCGTCCGCGGATGCCGACAGGAAGCGGTTGGGCAGGGCGAGCTTGAAGATGGTGCGGAGGGTGAGTCCGTACTGGTGGGGCAGCGAACCCGTCGTGTACGGGAGGTCGTACTTGTCGCACAGTTCCCGCATCTTCACACCGATCTCGGCGTAGCGGTTGCTGGGCAGGTCGGGGAACGCGTGGTGCTCGATCTGGTAGCAGAGGTTGCCGCTCATGAACGCCAGGACCGGGCCGGCGTTGAAGTTGGCGGAGCCCAGCATCTGCCGCAGGTACCACTCGGCCTTGGTCTCCTTCTCGAACTCCTCCTTGGTGAACTTCTCCGCGCCGTCCGGGAAATGACCACAGAAGATCACGCCGTAGGCCCACAGGTTGCGGATCACGTTGGCCGTGATGTTCGCCGTCAGCGTGCTCTTCCATGCCGGGCCGGTGAGCGCCGGGAACACCACATAGTCCTTGCCGACCTGCCGCGCGATCTTGCGTCCCACCTCCTTCGCGTTGCGGAGGGTTTCCGCGCGGTCGTAGTCGCCGCGCCGGATGCTCTCCACGTCCAGGTGGTGCAGCGCGACACCCCACTCGAACAGCAACGCCAGCAGCACGTTGTAGAACGGCTGCGCCAGGTACACCGGCGACCACTTCTGGTCGCGGGTCATGCGCAGGATCCCGTAACCGACGTCGCTGTCGAGACCCACGATGTTGGTGAACTTGTGATGGACGTAGTTGTGAGAGTGCTTCCACCCCGACGACGGGCAGGTGTTGTCCCACTCCCAGTTCGACGAGTGGATCTCGGGATCGTTCATCCAATCCCACTGGCCGTGAATGACATTGTGGCCGAGTTCCATGTTCTCGATGATCTTCGCCGCACCCATCAAGGCGGTACCCAGGATCCACGCCGGTCTCTTCCGGCTGCCGAACAGGACGATCCTGCCCGCGATCGCCAGCGACCGCTGCAGTTTGATCGTCCGGTCGATGTACCGCGCGTCGCGGGCGCCGCGGGACTCTTCGATGTCTGCCCGGATCGCATCGAGTTCCGCGCCCAGCGCCTCCACATCCGCATCGGTGAGGTGGCTGTACTCCTTGATATCGGTGATGGCCATCTGGTCTCGATACCCGGTTCACCCGATTCTCAATCTGCGAATCCGCCCAACCGTTGCGCAACCGTGTTGTGGTCACACGTCCGTGTGACGGCGTCCGCTATTCTCTCCACGGTCGCCGAGAGTGTCGGTGACCCGGATCCGGGGGTGGATCTCGATGCGGCTATCAGGGGGAGATGTCGATGTCAGAGGGCGATATGACGTGGCCGGAAAGTGTCATTGCGTCGCTGGACGGGACCGGTGCGCCGCAGCCTACGCTGGCCGCCGTCCCCGGGCTGGCGCCGGTGCTCGGTGGACCGGATATCGCGGTCGTCAAGGTCGACCCCGACATGCTGCGTGCGATGTCGACCGCGCTGGGTGTCGTCGCCCGTGAGGTCGAGGCGTTGGGTGGCCGGCGGAGCTTCGAGCACGCGGTCCGGGCAGTCGAGGGATCCGACACCGCGGCGGCATGCAAGGACGCCGGCGACATCCTCGCGTCCGCGCTCGGAGTCGCGGCCAGTCGTATCGACGAGATGGCGTTCATCGCGGGTGACGGGGCCGAGAATTACGAGGTCACCGACACGTCGTTCGCGTCGCAGCTGTCGGCGATGGGGGAGCTGTGATTCCGCGTAGGTCGCAACTGCATGTGTGGAACCCGCGAGACCTGACACTGGCGGGCGAGGAAATCGGACAGACCGCCGAGGACACACGGGGCCGGGCGGACGACGTCCAGCGTGTTGTCGCGGATCTGGGTCGACACGACGACTGGCGCGGGCCGGCGCAGGCGGCCGCCGAGCAGCGGGCGAACAGTGAGCGCACGGAAATCCGTCGGCTCGCAGACGATCTGGAGGATCTGTCGAACGCGCTCGTCGGTGGGGCCGATCGGCTCGGCCACGCGCGGGACTACGTCGCCACCGTGATCGACAAGGCGGCAACCGACGGATTCACCGTCTCCGACGACTGGCAGATCGTCAGCCCGCCGAAGACGATGAGCGACGCCGAAGCCGCCGAGCATGCCGAGCTGTTGGAGTACTGGCGCAGCCAACTCGGTGGAGCGCTCACGGAACTCGACACTGCCGACCGAGGCATGGCGACGGCGATCCGGGACGCGCTCGGGGCCGTGGCGGCGAGCGCCCCGGCGACCACGGGCCTGTCGGGGCACGAGGGCACCGCGCTGGGCGAGCAGGTCGCGCGGGGCGGTTCCGACATTCCACAGGATGTCCGTGACCGTGTTGCCCGGGAGATCGCGGCGGCGGGACTTACTCCAGCACAAGTGCAGACGCTAGCCGACGGCGGCAAGGTCACCGATCTTCCACAGGGAACGATCGACTTCCTTCAACAGTTCTATACCGCGGCCGGCAAGGACGGGTTCCTCGCACTGTCCGAGCAGTACAGCGAGAACGGACGCACCGAGGCCGCGAGCGCGCTGTCCAACGGCCTGGCCGTGGTGTCGAACTACAACGTCGGCAGTGCCAGCGGCGACGTCGGCGGTCAGAGCCACATTCCGGAAAGCCTTCGTGGGCTGTTCGAGGGCCCGGTGACGTCGATCGGCAACCTGACGAAGGGTGCGCACGACGCGCCGCAACCGTCGGTGGTCGTCAACAACGGCGACGACCTGGCACGCTTCACCAAAGCCTTCGGCCTCGCGGACCCGGCCGTGCAGCAGGGCAGTGAGCTGAGCGAGAGCCTCCTCTCCCGTGCCGGCGAGATCGCCTCGGCCACCAACGACAAGAGTCTCCTCATCRGGGACTCCTTCGACCACAACGCGCTGGGCCGCGACGGCGTCGACACCCTCCTGCAGGGCATGGTCGGCGTCGGCGGCCGCGACCATGCCGCCGTCCACAACATCCTGTCCGGCGAAGGCATGTCGGCCGGCTACAACCGCGACGACGTCATCATGCCCCTGCTCCAACGTGATTGGCCCGACGGCGGCGAACAGAAGGTCGCCGCGATGTTCGACTGGATCGTCGACGACGCCAGGCCCTCCGATCCGTCCGATCCCGGAGAAATGTTCCGGTCATTCCAAGCCGGCGAATCGGCATTCGGCCTCGCACAAATCCTCGCCGCGAAAGACGCCGACCTACTCGACATCCCGGGGACGAAGGGGCAGGCAATCGGTGAGGTGAACCCCGAAATCACGCAGGCGTTGGGCACAACCCTCGCGCCCTACATCGGCAATATGGTCGGGGTGCCCGGCGACTTCGCAGGCACTTCGGGTTTCACCAGCTCGACCGGCGGGGAATTCGGGCTCGAAAACGCGCCCCGCCTCTTCTCGGTCATCGACTCCAATGCCGATGCGGCGAGCTACTTCAACGCGCAGGCGTTCGGAATGTCGGCCCAGCTCGAGCAGGCGTGGGCGTTGGAAGGTCTCACTCCGCAGATGCCGCACTACGAGTACGGTTCGTGGGCGGGGAGTATCCAGGGTGTGGTCGACAAGGGGCTCGATCTCGAATTCTCGGACCGTGTTGGCGACGAATCATCAAAAAATTCAGCTGGTTTCGAGAGCAAGGGTGTCGCGTACGACACGATCAGAACTGTAGTCAGCAAGGGCGTCGAGTTCATCCCTGGCGCCGGACCGATCATCGCCAGCGGAATCGATCTCGCGGATCCGGCATTCAAGAGCGCGGTCATGGGCGCGGTACCCGACAGCACCGTCCAGCCGAACACTCAGTTCGCGGAGGATTCCCTTCTCGCAAAGCAGTACTACCAGATTGCTCTCGGTCTTCAGGCGGCGAATGGCGGCTCGCTCGACCCATATGTTGGTCTCGAGGATTTTCGAGATGGAGTGAATGGGCCCTTGCTGCCGTATGGCGAGATCGTCTCTGATCGTCCCAGCTTTACAACCCCGCTGCTTTCATCGAGTTTGGCCGGATACATCACCGAAGCAGGCTTTTCCGGAGTTGGTGAGTTTGTCGATGCCATGAATGCCGGTCGTGAGCAGGTGCAGAACATGGAGTTCGGGCGATGAGGGCTCAGATTTCGACTGTCCTTGTTGCAGTTGTCGTGTCGGTTAGTGCCTGCGGCACCGATGAAGCGAAATCGTCGATCGATACTCCGGAACGCGTGRTCGCCGGATACAGCGTCCCCGAGAACGTCGACTACAACGTTCGGTGGTCAGCAGATCCAGGTATCGATCTGCTCAGCAGGCCTGCGGTGGTGGCCCGGGCGTACGTGGAGTCGTACTACCTCGCGATTCATGGTCACGCGTTGTCGGCGGGCTACCCAGGTTTCGCTGAGGCGACGTCACAGCAGGGCGACCGGGTCGACTTCGACCACTCGAACGATCCGGAACTGGAACAACTCGTCGGAACCCAATTCGAGCACCTCCTGGCACTGACGCCGACAGAGGACGGGTGGGTCGCGACGGTCTGTTCGGGTAACTACACCGTGATGGCGGAGAAGGACGGCCGATACTTCAATTTGACAGGTCCGTCCCCGCAGGCGGAAACGGTCAGAATAGTAATACCCGAGCAGACGCAGTCTGTCGCTTCCGAACGAATTGTTGCTGAGGGTGCACAGCGTGCTCCATCAGCGGATGTATTCGCTGGTTGGACGGTCAGTGAGCATGTGCCGGCCGCGCGCGATCAGAACGCTTACGCGGAGTGCGACTCGCGCATGCCCGATGCCAGGGATGTGCGACCGCAGAAGGCGAACCTCCCGCACGACACCCCCTACCCGACGCTTGCTCCGTATCCGGGCTGGCCGCGTTACGACGAGAACTGACGGCCACGTCCGCCGTCGATGGAAGGGCACTGTCACCGCCGCCGTCATCCGGTCATATCCTCGACGTCAGCCTCCGTGTTCGGTGGAGGCGTGGGCGAATGATCGGACGGTTGGTAGTGGACAGCAAATGTGACGTCGTGTACGCAGACGACCTCCGGGTGGGCGAGAAGTTCGAGCTGGGCTCGTACACGGTGACGGAGGAGGAACTGGTCGAGTTCGCGGGGCAGTGGGATCCGCAGTCGTTCCACATCGACCGTGAGTCTGCAGATGGCGGCTATTTCGGTGGGCTCATCGCGAGTGGTGTGCACACGATCGCGGTGTGCCAGCGACTGTCCGCGACCACTGTTTATGCAGGCTGGAGCGTTATTGCGGGGGTGCGGATGCGCGATGTCAACTTCCTCCGTCCGGTGAAGCCGGGCGACGTGCTCACCGGAAAGCTGGTCGTGGAGGACGTGGTGCCCGACGATCGCGGACGGGCCTTGGTGACCGTCGCGACGGAGATTCTCAACGGATCCGGCAGACAGGTCCTGACCTCGGTGACCGAGATGTACATGCGCTGCCGACCGGAAACCGACTGATCGTCGAATTTTTTGGACGAAACACTCTCTTCGAGGATTGTTTTTCGCGTTTCTGGGTACCGCCCCGAGAGGCCAGGTAACCAACGGAGGGCAGTCATGAGAATGGGCAGGAGAGTAGCCGCGGTGACGGTATTCGCGGCTTCGATCGGATTGGGAGCATCCGGTGTCGCGTGGGGCGGCAGTCTCGACTCGGCGGTGCCGGTGCGCCGGCCGGACGTCATTCAGCCGATGCCACCCGGATTCCCGCAGAACGGTCCGATCGGGTGCGACGACTGGGCGGAACCCTACGAGAACAATGTGCCGCAGTGGGGCACCGATCCGTACAACCAGTTCGACAACTGGTGCGACGGTCCCGAGGACGGCCTTTCCGCGCAGCAGCCGCCGGTCAATGACCAGCAGGGCCGGACGGTCAATCCCTGATTCGACGGTGAATGTTCGCACGAGGCATTGTGCCGTCGTGTAACGCGGTCGTGAACTGAAACCGACCGTCCGTCAAATTTCATTCACGAAATTCGCCCTCCGAGGATTGTTTACGTTGTCTTTGGGTACAGCCCTTAGGCAGCGTTATTCACCTATGGGAGGCAACGATGAAGGTCGGCTCGAGATTGGCTGCGGTCGCTGTGTTCGCGGCCTCGATCGGTTTGGGAACATCCGGTGTCGCCTGGGGTGACGCGCTCGACTCGGCGGTCGTACCGGTGCGCGCACCGGACACGGTCGCACCACTGCCTCCTGGTGTTCCGCCGACCGGCCCGGCCGGCTGTGACGACTGGGCGGAACCGTACGAGAACAACGTCCCGGCGTGGGGCACAGACCCGTACAACCAATACGACAATTGGTGCGACGGACCCGAGGACGGTCTGCCGCAACCGGCCACCTACAGCGGTGACGAGGGCGGAGGCGACTCGCCGAACGAGCCGTAAACCGACCGATCCGAATCAGCGCGCCCCGGGAGTCTCCGTTCCGGGGCGCGCTGATTCAGTTGCCGGAGGGCGGTTCGTGCAGTCCGAACGCGGAACCCTGATCGTCGTGGCACAGCTTGAACCGCCCGAATTTCGCCACCGACTCGGGGTCTTCGCCCAGGTCCACGGCATCGACGGTGCCGCCCAGCGCCAGCACCTGCTCGACCGCGGAATCGAGGTCGGGCACCCGGAAGAAGACGTACGGGCCGGCGCCCTCGTCGCCGCCGTGGATCCCGCCCGGGACGTTCGGTGTGTTGATGGAGTATCCCGATCCGCCGGGCCCGGATTCGAATTCCCAGCCGAACAACGCCGAGTAGAACTTTCGGCCCTGCTCGGTGTTGGCCACACCCAATTCGAAGAATGACAGTTCGCCCGACATGAGCACTCCTCCGTCGACAGTGTCCCCGTGAGGCTACGCCGAGATGCCGTCACGCATAAGGCTCGCGCGTAGACCGACCGCGCCGCAGGAGTATTGATCGCCGCTGCTGCGGGTGGCGCCCTCGGGTTCGTATACGGCGTCACTGCACCGCCGTCGGTAACGATCCGCTGCCTGCGGCCAAAGTTACGCAGGGTGCGCCTGCTGTGATAGATACTGCACCGGTGATGCTGCCCAAACGAACCTGCTTTTCCGCCCTATCGATGGTGGTGCTCGCTGTCGCAGGCTTGCTGGTCGCCGCCCCGGGGAGCACCGGCGCTGCACCGCTCGCCTGGCGAACCACGATGGTGGCGTTCAGCAACGTCAGCGACCGCGACCTGGATGTATACGAGTCGGAGGACGGCACGGGGTTCCAGCCCCTCCGACTGTCGGCGTATCGGCCTCCGTCAGGGGTGGTGCGTGACCCGAGCATCTTCCGGCACACGGACGGGTTCTACTACCTCACCTACACGACGGTCGACGGGGCGAACATCGGCTTCGCACGCAGCAGTGACCGCATGGACTGGACGTTCCTTGGGGCCTRGCCGGTCCCGTTCTGCTGCGCCTTCCTGCCGGGCACGGGAGACGGAACGGGCTCAGCGAGCCCGCCGGGTTCCTCGGGGTCGGCCGGGTTCAGCGACGGACCGTCGCTGTCGCCGTTCACCACCAAGGCCTGGGCACCCGAATGGTTCGTGGACGGCGACCGGGTCAACGTCATCCTGTCGCTGTCGACCGGTGGAGGATTCGTGCCGTATCTGATGACGGCGCTGGAACCATCGCTCAGGTTGTGGAGCCCGCCTGTTCCGCTCGCCGGGATCGGCGCGGACCACATCGACACCACCGTGGTCAAGGTGGGATCGACCTATCATGCGTTTACCAAGAACGAGACGAAGAAGGTCGTCGAGCATGCGGTCGCGTCGTCGGTGACGGGACCCTATTCATTCGTCCCGCCTGGAAATTGGGGATCGCTGGTGGAGGGCCCAGCCCTGGTTCAGTTGCCGAGCGGCGCCTGGCGGATCTATCTCGACGCCTATACCGAAGGAAAGTATCTCTATTCCGACAGCACGGATGGGCTGCGCACCTGGTCGCCCGTGCAAGAGCTTCCAGGCGTTTCCGGGACGGTGCGCCACTTCGGCGTGATGAGAGAGCCGGCATAACGACGACTCCACGACGCCGCCGTCGTCGATGACGGTCGCCGTCGCGGAGGTGGCTGCGATCGGAGTGGATCTCGGCTGTGTGGTGCCGGATTGGATGCCGTTGCTGCACAGTTCGTTCGGTGCATCGATTCGAAGCCTCCGGATGTCGGGAGGGTGAACCGGCTAACCGGTGTTGAGCGTGAACGTAACTCGTAGGTGAGTGGCGCAGCGTGCCGGGGTGCACATCGCCACTCACGTGCGGGGACCGTGCGTCAGGCCGCCAGCTCGTCGGCGATTTCGATGTCGATTTCCTGTTCGGTCATTCCGCCGAAGAGATGGTTGGTGAACATGTCAGCTCAGTTCTCGTAACGTGTGGTGGATCCCGGCACGGTCGGAGCTTCTCGTCCGACCTACTGGGTGTATCGCCCTCGGCGACGCTTCCGTTTCAGGTCCCCGCAGGTGAGTGGCAAAGTGTGTGCGGGCGCGCATTCCCGCGCACGTAACGCTTAGGCTCGACTCGACCGTTCGTGTCCCGGAAACAGGAGATGAGTCGAGATGCCCGCAACCTTCGTTCTGCTGCCCGGCGCCGGCTCGGACTCGTGGTACTGGCACCGCGTCGCACCGATCCTGGAGGGGAGCGGGCACTCGGTGATCGCCGTCGACCTTCCGTACGGCGACGACGACGCGGGCCAGTACGAGTTCGCCGACGTCGTCGCCGATGCGGTCGAGGACGTCGAGGGTTCGATCGTGCTGGTCGCGCAGTCCATGTCCGCGTTCACCGCCGCGATCGTCTGTCAGCGCGGCGAGGTCGACGTCGACCTGCTGGTTCTCCTGGCACCGATGCTGCCCGCGCCGGGGGAGGCACCCGGGCAGTGGTGGGAGACCACCGGACAGGCCGAGGCCAAACGGGCGTTCGACGTGCTGGAGGGTCGCGACCCGGATGCGCCCGACGACCTGCGGGTGCTGTTCTTCCACGACGTGCCCGACGACGTCACCGACGAGGCGTTCAGCCAGGAGGTGCCCGTCATGTCGAACACCCCGTTCGAGACGGTGTGGCAGGCGGACGCGTGGCCGCACGTGAAGACGCGGGTCGTCGCCGGGAGACGCGATCGGCTCTTCCCGCTCGACTTCATGCAGCGGATCGTCCGGGAGCGACTGGGCATCGCACCGGAGGTCATCGACACCGGCCATCTGGCGGCACTCGCGCGCCCCGGCGAACTTGCTGCCATGCTGGAGCGCTACGCGTCCGAACTGTAGGGCATGTACATCCGAACTGTAGGGCATGTACATCCGACGAGAAGGAGAGCAATCGATGGCGTTGTCGGTATCGGGCGAGTTCGAGATCGAGGCGCCCCAGGAGCAGGTGATGGCTGCGCTGGCGGACGTCGAACGCATCCCCGAGTGGTCGGTGGTGCACAAGAAGGTGGTCGTCGAGTCCCGATTCGACGACGGACGCCCCCGCACCGTGCGGATGACGCTCGCCGTCCTCGGTGTCGCGGACACGCAGCTGGCCGAGCACAAGTGGCTCGGGGACGAACAGATGTCGTGGACGCTCCTCGAGAGCGAGAAGCAGAAGTGCCAGGAGGGGGAGTATCGGCTGACCCCCACCCCGCGCGGGACGTCGGTTCACCTCACGATGTCGGTCGAGCCGAAGGTGTGGGTGCCGAAGTCCGTGCTGCGTCAGGGGCAGAAGCAGGCCGTGCGACTGATCCGCAAGGGATTCACCAAGTTCGTTCTCGAGAACTACGTCTGAGTCGGGGTCCGCGCGTGCTGCGCGGACACCCGCCAGACGCTCTACCCGAACAATGTCGCGAAGGCCTCATTGATCCCGTCTCGATCGAACGATGTCGGATCGAGTTGCTGATCGGGGCGCAGACCCAGCCAGTCCCGAATCTCCGAGTGTTCCTGGTGGTGCGGATCCGCGCTGGCTTCGATCATGTTCGCCCAGCCCCACGGGCCGCCGGAATCTTCGTACGGCGCCATATTGCGCCCGTCGAGGCATAGCGCGGCAGGGGAGTCGGGGTCGGGGTCGTCGACCGATTCGACGACGATGTGATGGATCCAGTCGTCACCGAAGTCGTACAGGTAGGTGAGACGGTCGCCGACCGAGCTGAGCAGCGAACCGACGGGGACCTCTTCCTCCGCGACRGCGGGGCCTACGAGGTCGCGGTGCGCGAAGTCTTCATTCGGAATGAATACTCTGCCGCCTGCGTTCGCGGGCCCGGCAGAGAACTCGTGTAGATGGCAATCTTCCCAGCCGAACGCGGACTGGATGATGTCGTGGAGAGCGGAGAGCGGTAGTGAGGCGTCGAGTCGAACGCGGCGCCAGACAGGAATGTGGGTTCCTTCCAATGAAATCCGCAACGTAATGTGCGAATCCACCATGTCGGATAGTGTGTACTCGGTCTCTGCGCCAGCGAGTTGGACTGCACGAAGGACGGCAGGCTGCAGCGCGGCCGGAACCCGGTATGTGTCATCCTTGGTCAGCCACTTCTGTTCCACCAGCCTGTCGAGTCGGTCATAGACGAAGGCATCCAGGAGCGATTGCTCGTCGCCGGATGGCGCGTCTTCCGAGTCGGCGACAGGTGGCTCCGATGTCATCCCCGCCAAGATCACCTGCGTCACGACCACATCGGTCAATTGCGTGAGGTCGAGTGGGTGATGTTGCGTCGATACGAGTTGGCTGCGGACGAATTCGGTGACAGCTGCACGAATCAACGGCAGCGCCCGGGTCGTCCGGTCGGCGATCAGCTCCGCGTTCGGGCCGCGGACCGCGCGTGTGGAGTTGACGGTGATGAGGCCGATCTCTTCCGCGGTTTCCCAGTACGTCATCATTTCGGGCACGTCGCGCATCGAGCGGATTCGCCGCGCACGCGGAAACCCCTCCGAGTCGAGGTCGAGATCGACACCCAACGCGTGAGCGAGCCCGGGGACAGAGGCGGGTTTGGGCACCTTGGTCGAGGTGACGGCCGCACCCTTCCCGACCCAGTCCACGAGTGCGACGAGGGAGGCGATCAGCGGAAGGGAGGTGAGTGCGCGTAGTTCGTCCTTCTCGTCCACGGCGGGTAGTGCGATGTCGTCGGGAAGGACGACGGGTGGTTGCGGCTCGACGAAATGGATGAGGTCCTCGATGCAATGTATGAGGTTCTCTTCGGTGCCGGTCCACAGCCGATTTTCGTCGAGAAAGTTGAGGAACGTCAGTGCCGAGGCGACAATCGTCAATGCGATGTCATCCATCTCCTCGGAATAATCTGCGGATAGTTCGTCAGCGGCATCGAGGAGGGTATGCGCGTCCGCGGGGAGCCAGCCGGTGGCACGGAAACCGAGGTTGGCGTGCGCGAGGTTCGTGAGTGTCGACTCCACGAGGTGTGCGAAGAGTTCCGCGTCCTCGGTCAGATCGCCCCTGCGCAGCCACTGCACGAAGTTGTCGATAAGCGCGGGGTCGACGGCGGAGGTGGGAAACAGCGGTGCGACTGTTGAGCGGTTCCTTCGTTGGCGTGCCTGCTGTTTTGCCGCACGCTTCTGGCCCGGATTTCTACTCCGCTTCGATCCCATGGCGAGATGATAACGCGACCGAGATCAGGTGCCTGGGCGCCGCCGGATCGGAGTTGATCGGACAGCGGGGCGGCTCATGTGCAGGGGCATTAGGCTGACCTGCGGCAGAAACTGTGAGCGAGGGGACAGATGACGGTCGAGCAGAGCAGCCCCACCACACTTCGGCGACTGTCGGCGCGGTTGGCCCTGATCCGCGACGACACCGACGACGACAAGCTGTCGGCCGGTTTCCTCCTCGTCGCCACGATCCTGGCGTTGGTGTGGGCCAACATCGGTGATTCGTACGAGTCGTTCTGGCACACGCCGGTGACCATCCAGATCAGCGACTACGGCATCAGCCTCGACCTGAAGCACTGGGTCAACGACGGGTTGATGACGCTGTTCTTCTTCGTCGTGGGGCTCGAGGTGAAACGTGAGCTGACGATCGGCGAACTCACCGATCGCGCCCGTGCCGCCGTCCCACTTCTCGCCGCGATCGCGGGTCTGGCGCTGCCCGCCGTCCTGTTCCTGATCCTCAACCCCAGCGGGGACGAGGCCGGTGCGTGGGGCGTCGTCGTCTCCACCGACACGGCGTTCGTGCTGGGCGCACTGGCACTCGTCGGACCCCGATGCCCCGCCCGGTTGCGCGTGTTCCTCCTGACCCTGGCCGTCGCCGACGACATCGGTGCCCTGGCCATCATCGCCTTCTTCTACACCGACAACCTCCGGCTCGGACCGCTGCTCCTCGGGTGCGTCGGGTTGCTGCTGATCATCCAGTTGCGCAAGCTCGAGGTGTGGCGTGGCGTCGCCTACTTCATCGTCGCGGCGGGCACGTGGGTCGCGTTCTACGAGTCCGGCGTCCACCCCACCCTCGTCGGCGTGCTGATCGCGCTGATCCTGCCCGTGTATCCGCCGCGGCGCAGCGAGGTGGAGCGGGCGGGTGAACTCACGCGCGCGTTCCGGCAGTCACCCAACTCCGACTACGCCCGCGCCGCCCAACTCGGTGTGCTGCGCGCGGTGTCCGTCAACGAGCGGCTTCTGCGCTTCTACCAGCCCTACACGGCGTTCCTCGTCGTCCCGATCTTCGCGCTCGCCAATGCCGGCGTGGTCATCACCGGGCAGACCCTCGCGGACGCGGCCCGGTCTCCGCTGGCGTGGGGCATCGTGCTCGGCCTGGTGGTCGGCAAGCTCGTCGGCATCACGGCTGCCACGGCTCTGTTCTCGAAGCTGCGGCCCGGCAGCCTGCCGCCCGGGCTGACGCTGTCCCAGATCGCCGGTGGCAGCGCGCTGGCCGGTATCGGCTTCACGATCTCGTTGTTCATCGTGGACCTGGCCATCGATTCACCCGAGCTCGCCAACGACGCTCGGGTGGGTGTCCTGACGGCGGCGGTCATCGCCACCGTCCTCGGTTGGGCTCTGTTCCGGCTGTCGGACTGGGTGCACCCGCCGACGGAGGCCGTCGGGCTCACCCTGCTCCGGCCCGTCGACCCCGGCCGCGATCACCTGCGCGGGCCGGTGGATGCGCCGCTCACCCTCGTCGAGTACGGCGACTTCGAGTGCCCGTTCTGCAGCAAGGCCACCGGCAGCATCCGGGACGTACGGGCGCATTTCGGGGACGAGCTCCGCTACGTCTTCCGGCATCTCCCCCTCGACGCCGTGCATCCGCACGCGCGTTTCGCCGCCCAGGCGAGCGAAGCGGCGGCCGCGCAGGGACGGTTCTGGGAGATGCACGATCACCTGTTCGCCAACAGCGACGCCCTCGCCGAGGACGATATCTTCGGTTACGCCGCCGAGCTGGGGCTCGACATGGACCGGTTCGAGGAAGACATCCGTAGGGGCACCTACGTTCACCGCATCGACGACGACGAACTCGACGCCGAGTCGAGCGATTTCCGGGTGACCCCCACGTTCTACCTCGGCGCGACGGGCACCGACCTCGCCCGGCACAGCGGCCCCTACGACGCCGCCACCCTCATCCGGCAGCTCGAAGAGGCGCGCGACGCCGACGGCGCACCCTGATCAACCTTTCGAACGCTGCACCGCCTGGATCGCGGCCGGCGTGACGGGGTCGACGTCGTCGGCGAAGTCGTCGTGCTTCTTCAGGTAACCGGCGACGAACGGGCAGATCGGCACGATCCGCTTGCCGTCCCCGACGGTCTCGGTGAGCGCGCTGCGGATCAGGGTGGTGGCGAGGCCACGCCCGCCGAACTGCTCACCGATCTCGGTGTGGAAGAAGATCCGTTGATTCTCGTCGTCGAGGTACTCGGTGAACCCGGCCAGTTCACCATCCACGCGGACCTCGAATCGGTGGTGTTCGGGGGCGTTCCGGACGTCGGGTGCGGGGCCGTCTTTCGTGTCGTCTGTCATGGACCCACTATGCCGCGCGGCGGGGTTCCGACTGCGCGCCGGGTGTTCCCGGACGTCGTGGAGGTGGAGGATCGAAGGAGTTCAGCAATCCGAGAGGGGACGCAACCGTCATGACCGACTACGGCAGGGCCGTGCAGTTCGGGGCGTTCGTGACCCCGTCGGTGGAGTTGCTGGCCAACACGTTCGAACTCGCCGCCCTCGCCGACGAGACCGGGCTCGACCTGATCGGCGTGCAAGATCACCCGTACCAGGCGAAATTCCTCGACTGCTGGTCGCTGATGGGCGCGCTGCTGGCCCGGACCGAGCGGGTGCGCGTGTTTCCCGACGTCGCATGCCTGCCGCTTCGCCCGCCGGCGACGATGGCGAAAGCCGCGGCCAGCCTCGACCTGATGTCGGGAGGCCGATTCGAACTGGCGTTGGGTGCCGGCGCGTTCTGGGAGGCGATCGGGGCGATGGGCGGTGACGTGCGCACGCCCGGTCAGGCCGCGACGGCGTTGGAGGAGGCGGTCGAGGTGATCCGCCTGATGTGGTCCGGTGAGCGTGCCGTGTATTCCGAGGGTGAGCACTATCGCCTCGCGGGCGTGCATCCCGGACCGGTCCCGGCGCACAGGATCGGGATCTGGCTGGGCGTCGGCGGCCCCAGGCTGCTGCGGGCGCTGGGACGATCGGCGGACGGGTGGGTCCCGTCGAGTTCGTACTTTCCGCCCGAGGTCCTGCCCGGCATGCACGCGCGGATCGACGCGGGTGCGGCGGATGCGGGCCGGGACCCGAGCTCGATCGTCCGCGCCTACAACGTGTTCGGCCGGGTGAGCGATACACCGTCGGACACGTTGTTCCACGGAACCGCCGAGCAGTGGGTGAGCCAGCTGACGGAAATCGCGGTGGAGGCTGGCATGGACACGTTCATCTTCGGCACCGACGGCGACGATCTCGCCCAGGTCCGTAGATTCGCGACCGACGTCGCGCCCGCAGTTCGGGCCGCCGTGGATGAGCGCCGTGGAGTGGGTGCCCGCGCTTGACCCGACCGCGACTCGCTCAGTTGCCGTCCTTCTCCTTGTCCTTGTCCTTGGGCTTGTCGTTCCCGTTGCCGTTGTTGCCGTTGTTGTTTCCCGGTCCGGTCTTCGGTGCCGGGGCGCCGGTCGGTGGGGGCGGCGCAACCGGGTTGACCTCGACCGCGCTGCTCGGGACGGAGACGGGTGCCGGGGCGGGGACGACGGCGGTGGTGCTCGGCCCGGGACCGACCGTGCCGTCCCGATTCTGAGACGCGATGGCCAGCGCCGCCACGACCAGGGCCACCAGCACGGCGGCAATGGCGGCGACGATCAGGCCGGTCCGCCGTGGTCGCCGGGGCTCGGGCGGCAGCTCATGGACCGTCGTCGGTGTGAATGCTCTCGTCGGCTGCGGGTGCACGCCGGGCGCCCCGAGGACGGCGTCCCGCATCGCCTGGGCGTCGGCGTACCGCTGCTGCGGGTCGCGGGTCATTGCCCGTTCGATCGTGTCGACGAGGTTCGGATCGGCGTCCGGGCGGGCTTCGCGCAGCGGTCGGGCCGCACCGTCGGTGATCGCGCGGGCAAGCGACAGGATGTTGTCGCCGGCGAACGGCCGGTGCCCGGCGAGGGCTTCGTAACCGACGACGCCGACGGCGTAGAGGTCGTCGGCGGTCGTGGCGGGTGTGCCCAGGATGCGGTCCGGGCTGAGGTAGGCCACGGTGCCCAGCACCTGTCCCGTCGCTGTGTGGTCGGATGCGGCGCTCTTCGCGATGCCGAAGTCGGCGACCTTCACCGTGCCCGCGGCGGTGAACAGCACGTTTCCCGGTTTGATGTCGCGGTGCAGGATCCCGGCTTCGTGGGCGGCGCCGAGGGCGGCGAGCACGTCGGCGAGGATCGACCGCACCCGCGCGTCCGGTACGGGACCGGCGGCGATCTCGTCGGCGAGGGTCCGCCCGGGCAGGCGCTCCATCACGATGTACGCCACCCCGGCGTCCTCGCCGCAGTCGTGTACCGCGACCACGTTCGGGTGATTCAACGTGGCGGCCAGCCGGGCCTCGGCCTCGAACCGCCGGCGGGTGTCGGGGACGGAGGTGAGCTCCGGGCGCAGCACTTTGATCGCGACGGGTCGCTGCAGGCRCAGGTCCCATCCGTCGTGGACATCGGCCATTCCGCCGCGCCCCAGCACTCCCCGCAACTCGTACCGACCTGCGAGAACTGCGGACACCGACATGCGCTCACGCTATCGTCAGCTCTTGTGCCGGACACCGCTGCCTCCCACCTACCATGACGCCATGACCGCTTCAGGTAAACGCCGACACCTGTCCGTCGTTCCCGACGCGCCGGTGATCGTCCGGCCGTCCGAGCGGCCGGGTCGCCGAGACGTCGCGAGTTTCCACCTGCGGATCGAACTCGACGACGTGTCGCCGACCATCTGGCGGCAGTTCGTCGTGCCCTCGAACCTGCGCCTGAACGAGCTGCATCCGATCGTGCAGACAGTCATGGGCTGGCAGGACAGCCACCTGCATTCGTGGGTCGGCGGTGAGCCGCCCGCCTCCGAGCGGTACGAGATGCGCGAGAGCATCGACGAGGGCTTCGCCGACGAGGACGACGAGCTGTGCGAGGACGCGGTCCGGCTCGATCAGGTTCTGGCCGAACCCGGCGAGCTCCTGTCCTATCAATACGACTTCGGCGACGGCTGGGACCATACGATCGTCCTCGAACGGATCGAGGCCGACGGGCCCGCGCCGACGGTGACCTGCCTCGCCGGCGCCCGCGCCTGCCCACCCGAGGATTGCGGCGGACCGGGCGGATACGCCGACCTGCTGACGGTCCTGGCCACGCCGTCGCACCCCGGCCACCACGACGCCGGGGCGTGGGTCGGGCCCGGCTTCGCGCCCGAATCGTTCGGCGTCGACGCCGTGAACCGTAACCTGCGGATCGAAGTCGTGATCCGTGACCACTGGCCGGTGACGGACTCGAAGTTCGCCGACCTGCTGCGACGAATACCCCATCAGGCTGCCCCGCATGTCTTTTCGCTTCTCGAGCATGCCCAGCTCACCACGCGGAAGGGTGATTTTCCTGCGGCCCAGGAAGCGGCGACGCTGCATCTGCGGTGGTTGCTGCAGCGCATCGGATCCGACGGCATCACGCTGACTCAGGCGGGCTACCTGCCCCCGGCCGTGGTGGCGGAGATGCGGCAGACGTTACCGGGCTTCGACGACTGGCCCGCCACCAGCAACCGCGAGACGGACCAACGGCCGGTCCACCTGCTCCGCGAGTACGCCAAGACACTCGGACTGGTGCGCAAGTACAAGGGAAAACTCGTTCGAACCAATCTCGGAACGGCGATGGCGGACAACGCGACACAGATGTGGCGTCACCTGCTCGAACGCCTGCCGCTGGGCACCGAACAGATCGAGCGGGAGGCCGGATACCTCGTGCTTCTCACACTCGCCGCAGGCACGTCGTCGGACGAACGCAGGGACGCGATCGCCGAGGGACTCGCCGCCCTCGGCTGGCAGACCAGCGACGGCACGATCGTCGGCCGGGAAGAAGTCTTCTGGATGGGACGTCCCACGATCTCGTTCCTCGAACTCATCGGCGCAATGGTCGAGGGCTACGTCCAACGCGACCAGCCCATGGACCCCGAATGGGGTCGGCTCCTCGCGCAGATGGTGCTGTCGATGTAGGTCGGCAACGTCGTTCCAGCACCGGTGTGCGCCCGAACTTGCTTGGGCGCAGTTGCTTTCGACCCGCACCGCAATAGCGCGGTGCCGATGCCTCCAGGCGTCGCCGGACGATCACGCAAACGACACTCTTCGACGCAGAACGATTTCGGGCCACATGTGTCGGAATCTTCTGCTTTGATACGTCCATGCAATAGTCGGTCGCGAGCGAGGGAGGTTGACGACGATGGTCGATTCCACCGAGGTGCCCGAGGTTTCGTGGGCGGGAATGGTCGAGTGGTTGACGGGTTCGCTGGTCGATCAACCGGTCGCGCTCATCGTCGAGATCGGCCCGAACAGCTACGTCAGTGAGGACGACGACGAAGAAGTCGTCTGCGCGCAGATTCAGGTACTGGCCGACGGTGTGTTGATGCTGCGTCGATCACGCATCGAACTCGGGCACCTGCTGCTCGCCGACTATTCCGCCGAGCACCTGACCCTCGACAGGTGGCATTTCGACGGCCACTTCGAAGACTGTACGGACGGCTATCTCTTCAGTCGCGACGTGAACCTGATCGCGAACACCTGCGTGGCGTGGTTCCGGGACAATTGGGGTACCCGGTCCACCAGCGAACTCGGATGCTCGTATCGGTTCCCCGACGAGTTGATTCCGTCTGTCGACGCCGACGACGTGTTCTGACCTTCGCCACGGCAGAAGTCGAGGATTCGAGGGTCCCGGTTCGACGATTCCGGCACACTGGTTCCATGAGCAGTCCGCCGCGTCGCCGGTGGGTGTTGCATGTCGATCTCGACCAGTTCATCGCCGCCGTCGAGGTGCTGCGRCACCCTGAGCTGCGGGGACGTCCCGTCGTCGTGGGCGGTCGCGGGGATCCCACTGAGCGCGCGGTGGTGTCGACGGCGTCGTATGAGGCGCGGGAGTTCGGTGTCGGTTCCGGAATGCCGATGCGGATCGCGGCACGGAAGATCCCCGACGCGGTGTTCCTGCCCGTCGACGCCGAGGCCTACACCGAGGCGTCGGGCATCGTGATGGACACCTTGCGCAAGTTGGGCGTCGTCGTCGAGGTGATGGGCTGGGACGAGGCGTTTCTGGGTGTCGAGACCGACGACCCAGAGGGATTCGCGCGAACCGTGCACGACGCCGTCCTCGACGCGACCGGTCTGCACTGCTCAGTCGGTATCGGCGACAACAAGTTACGAGCCAAGATCGCGACGGACTTCGGCAAACCGCAGGGCATCTACCGGCTCACCGAGGAAAACTGGTTCGCCGTCATGGGGGATCGCCCCACCGACGCGCTGTGGGGGATCGGCAAGAAGACAGCGAAGAAGCTTGCCGCGCTGGGCATCAGCACCGTCCGAGAACTCGCCGACGCCTCGGATCAGGAATTGGCCGCGACCCTCGGTCCGAACATGGGACCGTGGTACGCCAGGATCGGTCGCGGCATCGATCTCTCCCCGGTCTCGGCGGAACCCTGGGTGGCCCGGTCGCACAGTCGAGAGACGACGTTCCAGCAGAACCTTGCCGGGCGGGAGGCCGTCACCGAGGAGATCCGTCGTCTCGCCGCCCGGGTCCGGGAGGACATCCTCGCGGAGAACCGCCAGGCGGTGCGAGTGGCGTTGAAGGTGCGCTACGCCCCGTTCGACACCCACACGACGAGCAAGCCGCTGCCGGAACCGACGTTCGATCCGGACGTGATCGCCGATGCGGCAGCAGCATTGGTCGACAGGCTCGACCACGAGCGGGAAGTGCGACTCCTCGGCGTGCGGCTGGAAATGACCCCGCCCACGTGAGTGGCAAAGTGTGCTCGGGCACGCTTTGCCACTCACGTGTCAGCGGCGGGCGAAGACTGCGGGTTCGCTGTCGGGGACCTGGGCGACGAGGTCGCGGGCGACGAGGTGTCGAAGGTGGGCCGCCGCCTCGGACAGCGCCATGCCCTTGCCCATGGGGGAGATGTCGGCCCACGGCTTGTACCACTTCATGCGCTCGGCGACCTGCCACACGGTGATCTGGTCGTCGCCGAAAGCGTTGTACAGGTGGTCGAGTCGCTCTTCGTGGTGCTCGATCAGTTCGCCGGCACGGCCCGCGACGTCGTCGATCGGGATGCCGTGGGCGCCGAGTCCACGGGTGATGTTCATGGTCTGCACGCGGCGCAGCGAGTCCATGAACTCTGCCAGGCCGTCGCGCTCCTCGAGCGGGTACACGAAATTGCCGACGTGCGGCGTCGTCTTCTGCAGGACGTGGTCGCCGGTGAACATCACGTCGGCGTCTTCGAGGTAGAAGCAGACATGGCCCGGGGTGTGGCCCGGGGTGTAGACGGCCCGCAGGTTACGGCCGGCGAGGGCAATGAGTTCGTCGTCGACGAGAACACGATCGGGCGCCGACTCGGGACCCGCCGGCGGCTTCCCGCTCGATGCCTTCTCGAATGCCTCGAGGTCTGCCGGGGCGGCGCCGGCCCGCGTCATGTTCTCCTTCTGGAAGTCCAACCACTCGGGCCCGTGACCCGTGGACATGTGCTCGAACATCCCGTGATCGGATTCGTGCATCGCGATCCACGCACCGGACGCCTCCCGGACTCGCCCGCACAGACCGGTGTGATCGGGGTGGAAGTGGGTGAGTACGACGCCTTCCACATCCTTCACCGAGTGTCCAATGGCCTCGAGACCGGAGGTGAGGCCGTTCCAGGCGTTGTCGTCGTCCCAGCCGGCGTCGACGAGGATCAGACCGCCGGGGGATTCCATCGCGTACACCAGGGTGTGACCGAGGGGATTGTCGGTGATCGGCACCGGAATCTGGAAGATCCCGTCACCGATGGGCGCTGCGTCGCTCATATGCATACCTCGTTGCCTAGATGAACAAATTAGTTCTACTTACCTTCATACTGACCTTTCGCCGCGGTTTGCGATACCGCGGGTCCCGATTAGCGGAACGGCATGGCCTGTGACCAGGTGCTTTCGCGCAAAAGCCGACCGGGAGACCGGAAGGCCCACTGGATGCCGGACGCTATGGAATGCTCCACTCGGACCAGCTTTCACGTGCTCGCATTGCGACAGGAGACTGCTTTGACCACAACCCTCGTTCGATCACGCCGCCGGTGGTACACGACCGGAATGTGTGGCCTCGCCGTAGTGGGTGCCTCGGGGCTGCTCGCCCCCAGCGTCGCGGTTGCCGCGCCGGCGGCGTTGCCTGCCGGCTGTGTGCAGGGCACCGGCACCCAGGTGACCTGCACGTTCACGTTTACCGGCAGTGCGCAGTCGTTCACGGTTCCCGAGGGCATTACCAGCTTGGCGGTGACGGCAACGGGTGGTGGTGGCGGAAACAGTCAAACCATCCTCGGCGGCGCCGCGGCCGTTGCAACCGGACAGCTGACGGTTGCCGCGGGTGACGCGCTGTACATCCAGGTCGGCGGCAACGGTGGCGACGGCAACGGCCAGGCCGGATACAACGGCGGTGGGGCCGGCGGCACCGGCGCAAGTGGCGGAGGCGGTGCCTCCGACGTTCGCACCGGGACGGGTGAGCTGGCGGATCGTCAGATCGTCGCCGCGGGCGGAGGCGGCGCGGGTGACACCTATATCGGTGGCGCAGGCAACCTGATGGGACCTGCTGGCGGACCCGGCGGCGGGGGCGGCGGTGGCGKAGGCGGCACGGACGTCGCTGGTGGTGTCGGAGGCAACGGTGGCACTGACCCGCATGGTTCGCCAGGTGAAGCCGGCGTCGGTGGTGCCGCTGCAGGCAAGAGCGGTGGCGGTGGTGGCGGCTGGTTCGGCGGCGGAGGTGGCGCCGAGAACTACGGCGGTGGCGGAGGCGGTGGCGGATCGTCCTACGCGCCCGGCGGAACCTTCAGCATCGCTGGGGCGGATGCCGTTTCGTCGGTAGTCATCACGTACGGGGCCGGTTCGGGAACAGGGTCACTCGGAAACCTCTTCGGCAGCAGCTGATCTCGACTCCCACGCTGGAGTCGCCGTCACGGGGCGCGAAGTGACACACGAAATCGGCAGCAGCCCCGAACTTTCGTCCGGGGCTGCTGCCAATTGTGTTTTTCAGACTGCGACAGCCACCGGTGCTGAGGCGGTGGCGGATTCGTAAATCGCTTCGATTCGGCGCCGAGTCTCGTCGGGGTCGGACTTCATCGCGAGGACGAGTTCGGAAATGACGAGCTGCATTGCGTGCTCGAGCTGCCGCTTCTCGCCGGCCGAGAGTGGCTTGACCTGCGAACGCGTCATCAGATCGCGGATGACTTCACTCACCGTGAAGATTCCGCCGACTGTCAGCTTTTCCTGGTTGGCCTTGAATCGCCTGGACCAGTTCGACGGGTCGTCGACCGTCGGACCACGCAGGATGTCGAAGACTCGACCGACTTCGTCGTTGTTGATCGCATTCCGCACGCCGATGGATTCGGCTTTCGCTACCGGAATCTCGATGGACAGCCCGTTCTGGGCGACTTCGAACTGTACGTATTCGGTGGGCAAATCGTTGAACATCCGGGTCGTGAGCTTTGTGACAGTCACCGACCCATGGTGCGGGTACAGAAAAATATCACCGATATTGAGATTCATAGATTACCTACCCTTCCCCAACATTATGGCACACGCTGCCATATTGACAACCGGTGACCACGTGAGGACCATCGCGGGGGTGTGCTCCTACCGATAACGAAGGCCCTTGATGACCAGACCCGAAGTGTTCTCCGTGTCGCCTGACCTGCCCGCCGGCCCGCTGGGGTTGCGGGAGCGACGACGCGAGCAGACGAATGTCGAGATCAGCGAGACCGCACTCACGCTCTTCGAACACAAGGGTGTCGAGGGCACGACCGTCGGCGAGATCGCGCAGGCTGCGGGAGTGTCGCAGCGAACCTTCTTCCGATATTTCGCTACCAAGGAAGAGGCCGCGCTCCGCGATCACTGGGCCTTCGAGGCGGTCTTGGCCGGAGGACTCGACCAGCTCGACGCGGAGGTCTCACCGAGGCTCGCGCTGGAAACGGCCTTCGCTGCTGCTCTGACGATGTACTCGGACAGTTTGTCGATCGCCTGCCGACGATTGCTGCGGGTGAACCGACTCATCAAGAAGGAGCCGGCGCTGCGTGCCGAGCTGGCGCGCGAGAGTGTGCGGCGAACCGCGGCACTTGTCGATGTGGTGTCGACTAGGTTCGACTGCGCCGACTTGCAGGTTCGACTGGCGGTCGATGTGTCGATCGCCGTTCTCCGGGCGGCGTTGGAAACGTGGGTGGACCAATCGTCCACCGACGAGACGGCGAGTCTTCCCGAAATCTATTTCTTGGCAAGGGGACTCGCGCAGGCGTGATCGGAGACGGTCCGCAGGCGCCGGCTCAGCCGGCGAGGAAGCTGAACCGGACGTGCCGCACCGGGTTGTCGACGTTGGTGTCGACGAGGCACACGGATTGCCAGGTGCCCGTCGCGAGTGCTCCGTCGAAGACGGGCACGGACGCGTAGGGCGGAAGGAACGCCGGCAGCACGTGGTCGCGGCCGTGCCCATGGCTGCCATGGCGATGGATCCACCGGTCGTCGCGCGGAAGCACCTCGTCGATCGCCCGCAGCAGGTCGTCGTCGCTTCCGGCGCCGGTCTCGATGACGACGAGTCCAGCAGTGGCATGCGGCACCCATACATGCAACAGGCCGTCACCGGCGCCTACTGAGGCGAGGAACTTCTCGATCTCACGGGTCAGGTCGTGCACCTGTCAGCGGTCATGTAATTCCCCAGGTTGAGGGGTTTGTCCGTCACGTAATTCCCCACCCCGCCGTCACGTAATTCCCCACCCCTGGGGCGTGTCGGCCGGGGGTTCGGGTGCTGCTGCAGGTTCGCTCCTGACTGGGTCACCGACAACGGGGCCCGGGAAGGGGCCTGACGGTGGCGAGGAGAACGTGGACGATGATCGATCTGATGGAGTTGTTCCGGCATTGGCATGCCGGCCGGTCCCAGGTGCA
>NZ_JBFUGT010000075.1:0-27935 GCF_056402775.1 Rhodococcus sp. P3_B8 | reverse complement strand
ACGTTCCCGCTCGAGGCGTTTGAGCGCTTCCCGCACCGGTGTCCGGCCGAATCCGAGTTCTTCGGCGAGACGGTCGTCGTTGATCGGCTCGCCGGGCCGGATGTCCAGCATGACCAGGCGTTCGCGGACGATCTCGTACGCGCGGTCGGCGTTGGTGCCGCCGTTCGATGCCGTGTCCGCGACCGATGAATGCGCCAGGCTCATGTTCCGTCTCCCTGATTTTCCGGAGCTATTGACCTTTGTCCGTCACTGACCTTACTCTACTTTCCAGTTGATATATCAGTTTGAAGTCAACTGACCTTCCAGAAAGGCGAACCATGACCGTGGACACCGCACACCTCACCGAGGTGGCAGCAGCGAACCCGACGCTGACGCATTCGCTCGCCGATCTCGACCCCGCCGTGCACCAAGCGATCGCGGCCGAGCTCGAGCGACAGCAGGGCACCCTGGAAATGATTGCCAGCGAGAACTTCGCCCCGCTCGCGGTGATGCAGGCGCAAGGGTCGGTACTGACGAACAAGTACGCCGAGGGTTACCCCGGACGCCGCTACTACGGCGGTTGCGAGCACGTCGACGTCATCGAGCAGCTCGCCATCGACCGCCTCACCGCACTGTTCGGTGCGACATTCGCCAACGTGCAACCGCATTCGGGAGCGCAGGCCAACGCCGCCGCGATGTCGGCACTGCTGAAGCCCGGCGACGGCATCCTCGGCCTGGACCTCGCGCACGGCGGTCACCTCACGCACGGGATGAAGCTGAACTTCTCCGGCAAGCTCTACGACGTCGCCGCGTACCACGTCCGCGAGGACGACCATCTCGTCGACATGGACGAGGTCGAGCGTCTCGCGCGTGAGCATCGCCCGAAGCTGATCCTGGCCGGCTGGTCCGCCTACACACGCCAACTCGACTTCGCCGCGTTCCGTCGCATCGCCGACGAGGTCGGCGCGTACCTCATGGTCGACATGGCGCACTTCGCCGGACTCGTCGCCGCCGGACTGCACCCTTCCCCCGTCCCGCACGCCCACGTGGTCACGTCGACGACGCACAAGACCCTCGGCGGTCCCCGCGGCGGCGTCATCCTCACCAACGACGAGGCACTGGCGAAGAAGTTCAACTCCTCGGTGTTCCCCGGACAGCAGGGCGGCCCGCTCGAGCACGTGATCGCCGGCAAGGCCGTCTCGTTCAAGCTCGCCGCCGAGCCCGAGTTCCGGGAGCGCCAGGAACGCACGCTCGCCGGCGCGAAGATCCTCGCCGACCGCCTCCTCGAGGACGACTCCCGGCAGGCGGGCATCAACGTCGTGTCCGGCGGCACCGACGTGCATCTGGTGCTGGTGGATCTGCGCGAGTCCGAACTCGACGGCAAGCAGGCCGAAGACCGGTTGCACCGGGTGGGAATCACGGTGAACCGCAACGCCGTCCCGTTCGACCCGCGTCCGCCGATGGTCAGCTCCGGGGTGCGGATCGGCACCCCCGCGCTCGCCACCCGCGGTTTCGACCTGGATGCGTTCACCGAGGTCGCCGACATCATCAGCTACGCGCTGCGACCGGCCACCGACGAGGCCG
Source organism: Rhodococcus sp. P3_B8 (assembly GCF_056402775.1). Lineage (NCBI taxonomy): Bacteria > Bacillati > Actinomycetota > Actinomycetes > Mycobacteriales > Nocardiaceae > Rhodococcus > Rhodococcus sp. P3_B8. Next base: position 26,372 of record NZ_JBFUGT010000075.1, on the reverse strand, counting down.
GACTCGACGAACTCCGCGGCCGCGTCGATGCCCTCGCGCTGCGCTTCCCGCTCTACCCCGACCTCACGGAGGCGAACTGATGAGTGCCACCCAGCCGCCCGGCGCCCACCTGCCCGACCACCCCGACTTCCTGTGGCGTAACCCGGAACCGAAGAAGTCGTACGACGTCGTCATCGTCGGCGGCGGCGGACACGGCCTCGCCACCGCGCACTACCTCGCCAAGAATCACGGCATCACCAACGTCGCGGTCCTGGAGAAGGGCTGGCTCGCGGGCGGCAACATGGCCCGCAACACCACGCTGATCCGGTCGAACTACCTGTGGGACGAGAGCGCCAAGATCTACGAGCACGCCCTCAAGCTGTGGGAGGGCCTCGAGGACGACCTCGACTACCCGATCCTGTTCAGCCAGCGCGGCGTCCTCAATCTCGCGCACAGCCTGCAGGACGTCCGCGACAGCGTCCGCCGGGTGGAGGCGAACAAGCTCAACGGAATCGACGCCGAGTGGGTCGGACCCGACGAGGTCAAGAAGCTGTGCCCGCTGGTGAACATCTCGAGCGACATCCGGTACCCCGTCCTCGGCGCGACGTATCAGCCGCGGGCCGGCATCGCCAAACACGACTACGTGGCCTGGGGATTCGCGCGCCGAGCCGACGAGGCGGGCATCGACATCATCCAGAACTGTGAGGTCACCGGTTTCGTCACGGACGGCAACAAGGTGACCGGGGTGCGCACCACCCGCGGCGACATCGCGACCGGTCAGGTCGCGCTGTGCGCGGCCGGGCACACCTCGACGCTCACCGACATGCTCGGCATCCGGACCCCCGTGCAGAGCCACCCGCTGCAGGCGCTGGTCTCCGAACTGCTCGAACCCGTGCACCCGACCATCGTGATGTCCAACGCCATCCACGTGTACGTCTCGCAGGCGCACAAGGGCGAACTGGTGATGGGCGCCGGTGTCGATTCCTACAACGGGTACGGCCAGCGCGGCGCGTTCCACATCATCGAACGTCAGATGGCGGCCGCGGTGGAGTTGTTCCCGGTGTTCGCCCGCGCGCATCTGCTGCGCACCTGGGGCGGCATCGTCGACGTGTGCCCCGACGCCTCCCCCATCGTGGGACGCACTCCGTACGACAACGTGTATCTCAACTGCGGTTGGGGCACCGGCGGATTCAAGGCCACCCCGGGGTTGGGTTGGTGTCTGGCGGACACCATCGCGAACGACGAACCGCACGAGTTCATCGCGCCGTTCAGCCTCGACCGGTTCGTCACCGGCGCTCTCGTCGACGAGCACGGCGCCGCGGCCGTCGCTCACTGATCCCCCGTCGCGCACTGAAATTCAGGAGCCACAATGCAACTCATCGAATGCCCGTGGTGCGGGTCCCGTGAGGAAACCGAGTTCCACTACGGCGGCGAAGCCCACGTCCTGTATCCGGAAGATCCCGAATCCCTGACCGACGAGCAGTGGGCGCACTTCGTGTTCTTCCGCGCGAACCCGAAAGGTCTTTTCGCGGAACGGTGGAACCACAGCGCCGGCTGCCGGCGCTGGTTCAACGCCGTACGCGACACCGCCACCTACCGATTCCACAGCGTCTACCGCTTGGACGAGCAGAAGCCGACGATATCGTGAACGCACCCTTCCGCACCCGCCAGGGCGGTCGCCTCGACCGCGACACCACCTACACCTTCACGTTCGACGGCCGGGAACTGACCGGTCACCCCGGTGACACGCTCGGTTCGGCCCTGCTCGCGAACGGCGTCCACCAGATCACCACCAGCATCAAGCTCGGCCGGCCCCGCGGCATCACCGCGGCGTGGGCGGAGGATACCGGCGGTCTCGTGCAGATCGAGGAGCCGTTCCCCGAGCCGATGCTGCTCGCCACCACCATCGAGTTGTTCGACGGCCTCGTCGCCCGCGGCATCCCCGGTCAGGGCCGGCTCGCCGAGATCGCCGATTCGGCGAAGTACGACGCCAAGCACGTCCACACCGACCTCCTCGTCGCCGGCGCCGGACCTGCCGGTCTCGCCGCCGCGCTCACGGCGGCCCGGGCGGGCGCCCGGGTGGTGCTCGTCGACGAGCAGAGCGAAGCCGGCGGCGACCTCCTCGGGTCCACGGACCTCATCGACGGCGCACCCGCCCTCGACTGGGCCGCGGCCGCGGTCGCCGAACTCGCCACCTACCCGGATGTGCTGCACCTGCAGCGCACCACCGCGTTCGGCAACTACGACGACGGCTTCGTCCTCGCGCTGCAGCGGCGCACCGACCATCTCGGTGTCGAGGCCCCCGCGGCGCTGAGCCGCCAGCGCGTCTGGCGTATCCGCGCCCGGCACATCCTCGTCGCCGCCGGCGCGCACGAGCGTCCCGTCGTCTTCACCGACAACGACCGCCCGGGCATCATGCTCGCGCACGGTGCCCGCACCTTCCTGCACCGCTACGGTGTCAAGGTCGGTGAGCAGGCCGTCGTGTTCACCACCAACGACAGCGCGTACGAGGCCGCGATCGACCTACACGACGCCGGGGTCCGGATCAACGCGATCGTCGAGGCCCGCGACGAGGCACCCGCCCGCTGGCAGCGTGAATGCGACGCGCGCGGCATCACCATCCGCACCGGGTCGGTGGTGTCCGGCACCCGCGGCAACGGCCGGATCAGTCACGCCGTCGTCGCCCAGCGCGAAAACACCGGTACCGCAGTTCCCCTCGCCTGCGACGTCCTGCTCGTCAGCGGCGGCTGGAACCCGGCCGTGCACCTGTTCTCGCAGGCCCGCGGCAAGCTCCGCTACGACGAGAGCCTCGGCGCCTTCGTTCCCGGCGAGGACCTCGACGGAGTCTCCGTCGCCGGGTCCGCGCACGGTGTGTTCGACCTGGACGGTTGCCTGCGCGACGGCCAGACCGCCGGCCAGTCGATCATGCGCGACCTCGGCTTCACCGTTCCCGATCGCACGATCGACCCGGAACCTGCGCCGGCGATCGAACAGTCCACCCCGCTGGTGCTCTGGCGGGTGCGGGACGTCGCCGGTGAGGACACCCAGTTCGTCGACGTGCAGCGCGACGCCACGGTCGCCGACCTGGCCCGCGCGGTCGGCGCAGGCATGACGTCGATGGAGCACATCAAGCGCTACACGACCATCGGCACCGCACACGACCAGGGCAAGACGTCCGGGGTGATCTCCTCCGGTATCACGGCCGAACTGCTCGGCAGGCCGATCGAGACGCTGGGCACCACCACGTTCCGGCCGCCGTACACCCCGGTCGCATTCGCCGCCCTCGCCGGCCGCAGCCGCGGCGCCCTCTTCGATCCCGAACGGGTGACGGCACTGCACGATTGGCACGTCGGCCGCGGCGCGGTGTTCGAGGACGTCGGCCAGTGGAAGCGTCCCCGCTTCTACCCCCTCCCCGGGGAGGACATGGACGCCGCGGTGCTGCGCGAATGCGCCGCCGTGCGCCGCAGCATCGGCATCCTCGACGGCTCCACCCTCGGCAAGATCGACGTCCAGGGCCCCGACGCCGGGGTGCTGCTCGACATGGTCTACACGAACATGATGAGCACCCTGAAGGTCGGCATGGTCCGCTACGGCGTCATGTGCGGGGTCGACGGCATGGTCATCGACGACGGCACCGTGATGCGCCTGGACGACGACCGGTTCCAGGTCTTCACGACCACCGGCGGCGCCGCGAAGATCCTCGACTGGATGGAGGAATGGCTGCAGACGGAGTGGCCCCACCTGAAGGTGCGGCTCACCTCGGTCACCGAACAGTGGGCCACGTTCCCCGTCGTCGGACCGCGCTCCCGCGACGTGATCGGTGAGGTCTTCCCCGACCTCGACGTCACCAACGACGCGTTCCCGTTCATGGCGTGGCGCGACACCTCCCTCGGCGGCGTCCACGTACGGGTCGCGCGGATCAGCTTCTCCGGTGAACTCGCGTTCGAGGTCAACGTCGACGGCTGGCACGCACCCGCGGTCTGGGCGCGCCTGATCGCCGCGGGCGAGAAGTTCGACATCACCCCGTACGGCACCGAGACCATGCACGTCCTGCGCGCCGAAAAGGGGTACCCGATCATCGGTCAGGACACCGACGGGACGGTCACCCCGCAGGACCTCGGGATGAGCTGGGCCGTGTCGAAGAAGAAGCGCGACTTCATCGGGAAGCGCTCCTTCACCCGGGCGGAGAACCAGAACCCGCTGCGCAAACAGTTCGTCGGACTGCTGCCCCTCGACAAGCAGACCGTGCTGCCCGAGGGCGCGCAGATCATCGAAGAGGCGCAAGGCGGCATCCTGCCGCCCCCGCCGGTGCCGATGCTCGGGCACGTCACGTCGAGCTATCTCAGCGCCGAACTCGGCCGCCCGTTCGGGCTCGCCCTCGTCAAGGGCGGCCGGGCCCGGCTCGGCGACACCCTGCACGTCCCGGTGGACGGAAACCTGGTCGCCGTCGAGGTCACCAGTTCCGTCCTCGTCGATCCCGAAGGAGCACGTCGCGATGGCTGACACCCTCGYCCCCCTCAGCCCCCTGCACGGCTGGGACCAGAAATTCTCCGAACTCCCCGAGTCGGTGAGCATCGCCGAGGAACCTTTTGTCGCGATGGYCGACCTGTGGGTCGACCCGGCCGGACCGGGAGCCACGGCCGCCGCAACGGTCCTCGGGTTCGACCTCCCCACCGCGGCGTCGACGTCCGCCGGAACCGACGCCACCACCGCCGTCTGGCTCGGTCCCGAGGAGTGGCTGATCACCACGCGATCACAGTCGGCACCCGCTCTCGAGTCTGACCTGCGGGCGGCGGTGACACCCCACGGCGGCGCCGCGATCGACGTCTCCGGACAGCGAACCACCCTGCGGCTGCGCGGCACTCATGCCCGCGACGTCCTCGAGAAGGGGTGCTCACTGGATCTGCATCCGAGGGTGTACGGCCGCGGCACTGCAGCGCAGACCATGCTCGGCCTCGCGGGCGTGATCCTGATCGCGCTCGACGACGAGGGGGCCGACTACCGGATTCTCGTGCGGGCCTCGTTCGCCCGGTACCTCGCGGAGTGGTTGATCGACGCCGCGGAGGAGTTCGGCGTCGACCTGGTGTAAGCGACAGCGTCGGTCCGGTGGACGGCACGGCGTCGTCCACCGGACCGATTCCCCTTTCTGGAAGGAGATGCGCCCGAATGTTTCCGTTCCCGACGCTGACCGCCACCGGCCCCGGCCGACTGCTCGACGCTCTCGCACGCGACGTTCCCCTGATCTGCGGCATCGTCAACGTGACCCCGGATTCGTTCTCCGACGGCGGCCGATACCTCGGTACCTCCGCGGCGGTCGAACACGGGCTGTCGCTCGTCGCGGAGGGCGCCGACCTCCTCGACGTCGGCGGCGAGTCGACCCGCCCCGGGTCCCGCCCGCCGTCCGTCGCGGAGGAGATCGAGCGCGTGGTGCCGGTAGTCGCAGCCCTCGCGATGTCGACGTCGGTCCCGATCTCGGTCGACACCTCGAGACCGGACGTCATGCGCGAGGCGGTCGCCGCCGGCGCGTCGATGATCAACGACGTTCGTGCCCTCCGGCTTCCGGGGGCACTGCGGACCGCGGCCGGTCTGGACGTACCCGTGTGCCTGATGCACATGCGGGGCGAGCCCGAAACGATGCAGACGTCGCCGGAGTACGGCGACGTCGTATCCGAGGTGCGCCGGTTCCTCGTCGACCGTGTCGGCGCCTGCCGGGGCGCGGGAATTCCGCTCGAGCACATCATGGTGGACCCGGGTTTCGGCTTCGGCAAGACCCTCGCCCACAACCTCGCGCTGTTGGCCGAGCTACGGCAGATCACCGACCTCGGTGTTCCCGTGATGGCCGGACTGTCCCGGAAGGGCATGCTGGGCACGATCACCGGTCGCGGCGTCGAGCACCGTCAGGCCGCCTCGGTGGCCGCTGCCCTGATCGCCGCACAGAACGGGGCAGCCGTCCTACGGGTGCACGACGTGGCCGCCACTGTGGACGCGGTATCCGTGCTCCGCGCGCTCGTATATCGTGGTCCCGCCAGCTTCAGTCACGCGTCGAATCGAGTCTCCGCACAGTGAACACCTCCGTGTCCGCCGCCGGTCTCGCGACGATCGGTCCTGCTGAAGCGCAGCTTGTCGAAGCTGGTGCCCAGCTGATGGAGACGATGTATCACGATCCGCGGACCGGCTTGCGGCACGTGGACCGTCACCTGCGACGTCTGGCCCGTTCGGCGGCCGTGCTCGGGTACGAGTTCGGGGAACGTGACGTCCGGCGCCACCTCGTGCAGCGGCTGTCGGGCGTCGGTCCGGCCCGGCTCCGCGTGCGCCTGCACCGCGACGGCGGGGTGGACGTCGACGTCTTCGGGCCGCCGGTCGCACCCGCGTCGGTGTCTCTCGTGCTCGACGACGAGCCCGTCGACTCCCGGGACGTTCTCCTCGGACACAAGACGACGTTGCGCGAGCGATACGACCGCAGACGACACCGCCATCCCGGGGCCGACGACGTCGTGCTGGTCAACGAACTCGGGCACGTCACCGAGACCACGATCGCGAATCTCGCCGCCCGGATCGACGGCGTCTGGTGGACGCCGCCATTGGCGTCGGGGTGCCTGCCGGGTGTCGAGCGGTCGTGGCAGCTCGACCGCGGGCTGATGCGCGAACGCATACTCACGCCGCGCGATCTCCTGGCCGCCGAGGCGCTCGCCGTGACGAGCTCACTCAAAGGCGTGCTGCCCGCGACTCTCCGGCCGTAGCCGCTTCGTTTCCGGACGTTTTCCGGACCACCTCTTGACCCACCCTCACGCCTGACCTACTGTTATGAAACATACTGATATATCAATGTCAGACCTGTTGGATCACAGCGCGACTCCGCGACCACAACGCCCGACTGTCAAAGGAAAAGGCATGAGAGCTGGAAAGATTCCCTCGGATCGACGGTTCACGGCAACGCATAGCTGGTTGGCCCTCGCACCGGGACAGAGCTTCGCCGACTACCCACTCCGGGCCGGGGTCACGGACACCGCACTCGACGAGGTCGAGGTGGTCGGACTGGAACTTCCGGCAGTGCGCAGCACGATCGAGGCAGGCGCCCCCTGCGCCCTCGTGTGGACGTCCGCCCGGACCGTCGTCACGGTGTACGCGCCGATCAGCGGACTCGTCACGATGACGAACACCGACGCCGCCGAGAACCCGCAACTCGTCGCCGACGACCCCTTCCACCGTGGCTGGCTGTTCGCCGTCCTCCCCTCGCCGACGTCGTCCGCCTACGGACTTCTCACCCCCGCGCAATACGCGAACGAACTCAGTGAGGCGGTGTAATCCCATGACCATCAGCGTGTTCGACCTGTTCTCCGTCGGCGTCGGCCCCTCGAGTTCACACACCGTCGGACCGATGCGCGCCGCCGCACGGTTCGTCTCCGACCTCCGCGCCCTCGACGCCCTGCACGCAACGGCGGACATCCGCGTCGACCTGTACGGGTCGCTCGCAGCCACGGGAGCGGGCCACGGGACGATGTCCGCGGTGCTGCTCGGGCTCGAGGGGTACTTTCCCGAGAAGATCGAGACCGAGGAAATGGAACGACGTCTCGAGGAGATGCGCAGCACCCGGCGCATCAGGGTCGGCGGATCCCACGACGTCGCACTCGCCGAGGACGAGATCGTCCTCCATCCGCTGACCATCCTGCCGTTGCACCCGAACGGGATGAGGATCACCGCGTCCACCGCCGCCGGCGTCGAAATCCACAGCGAAACCTACTTTTCCATCGGCGGCGGCTTCGTCGTCACCGAAGCGGAGAGCGCACAGCCGCCGCGCCCCGCCACCGGCGGTCTGTCGTTCGGGTCCGCCAAGGAACTCCTCGACGTCGCGGCCCGCCACTGCTACACCATCAGTGACGTGATGCTCCAGTTCGAACGCGAAACGCGGTCGACCGTGGAGATCTACGAACGGCTCCTCCATATCCGCGACGTCATGGTGGAATGCGAGAAGCGCGGGATCGCGCGCGACGGGATCCTTCCCGGCGCCCTGCGCGTGCGCCGGCGGGCACGGGACTGGTATCTCCGCCTGGATCAGGAAGATCCGCACCGTGATCCCGCATTCGCCGAGGACTGGGTCAACCTCGTCGCCCTGGCCGTCAACGAGGAGAACGCATCCGGCGGCCGCATCGTCACCGCGCCGACCAACGGGGCCGCGGGCATCATCCCCGCGGTGCTGCACTACGCCGTTCACTACACCCCGGCCGGGAAGTCGGATCCCGACGACACCGCGATCCGCTTCCTCCTCGCCGCCGGCGCCGTCGGATCGCTGTACAAGGAACGCGCGTCGATCTCCGGAGCCGAGGTCGGCTGCCAGGGCGAGGTGGGTTCCGCGGCGTCCATGGCCGCTGCCGGGCTTGCGGAGATTCTCGGCGGCACAATCGAACAGGTGGAGAATGCCGCGGAGATTGCGATGGAACACAGCCTCGGTCTCACGTGCGATCCCATCGAAGGGCTGGTGCAGATTCCGTGCATCGAACGCAACGCGATCTCGGCGGGCAAGGCCATCAACGCCGCTCGCATGGCCCTGCGCGGCGACGGCACCCACCGGGTCAGCCTCGACCAGGTGATCGAGACGATGCGCTCGACCGGCGCAGACATGCTGTCGAAGTACAAGGAAACGTCCACCGGTGGTCTGGCCGTCAACGTCCCGGTCAACTATGTCGAGTGCTGACATGATCACCGACGAACTTCGCCTGCTCCCTGCCCACGCCGCCCAGTTCATCCGGCGGCACCCGGTTCCGAAGCCCGGCGACTACGCGCCGGAGACCCGGCTGTCGGTGCTCGACGTCCTCGTGCACTGCGCCCCGGTCCGCGGCGACGCGTTCGTCGCGTTCCAGCTGCTGAGCCGACGTGAGCTGCCCGGCTCGTACCTTCTCCACGTCGACGTCGTGGACGACGCGCTGTCCACCCTCGACACGTTCGCCGTGACGGAACACGAATGCGAGCAGAGCTTCGGCCCGAATTGGCAGGACGTCATGCGACACGCCGTGGAAGCGGCAGCCCTCCTGCACGGGCACTTCGGTGCACTGACGCGGACGAGGAGCGTCGTCGACAGCCGCCGACGGCTCGGTGCCTGGGCGTGCGCACGTGAGGCGGCCTGGGACGCGGGCCGGATCAAATCCTGGTACCGCGCCCAGGACGCCGCGTGGGAACGGCACTTCATGGACGAGGCGACAATGCGCGAGGACGAGCAACTGTGCGCGGACATCGCGACCGCGGTGCGCGACGCGGCAGCCGCGCACGCGGTGTCCGATCTAGTGGGGCGGCACGACTTCACCAGCGCACACTTCGACACCCTGCTCGCCCCGTGGCGGACGGCCTCCGCGCCTCTGCTCCCGCGGGAAAACTACTGCGCGGCCGCGAGCACGGTGCCGACGAACGTCCGCGGCAGCTCGGGATGACCGTTCTCCCGCAGCGCTGACAGCGTTTCAGATCCCGCGGGTCGCGCGACTCCCGCTGTCATTCGCGTGATCGACAGCGGAGACGCCTGTGTCACAGAATCTTTCGGCCGCAGCTACCATCATCGGCAGACGGGATCGAATTCACGAAAGCACTGTCGCGAGGTGCATGTGCCGGTGGTCCTGCCGAAGCCCCACCCCACCCCTGAACGAGGTAAATATGAAGGCTCGACGGTTAGTTCTCAGCGTCCTCGGTTGTGCCGCCATTTCGATGGCAGTCGCGCCCTCCGCACAGGCGGCGACGATCTTCGACTTCCTTCCCCCGGAGATTGCGTCGCTGATTCCGAGCGGTTCGGCCGACGCCGTGAACCCCCTCCTGCCGCCCGCGCCCGCGGCTCCGGCAGCACCGGCACCCGCACCGCAGGTCGCGCCGGCACCGCAGGTAGCCCCCGCACCGCAGGCGGCTCCGGCACCGCAGGCTCCCGCACCCCGCGCGGGGTACAAGAACTGCACCGAGGCCCGCAATGCGGGTGTGACGCCGATCTACCGCGGCCAGGACGGTTACGCGTCGCACCTCGACCGCGACAACGACGGCATCGCCTGCGAGTAGTCGATCCCCGGCGCGCCGCCCGACACACGCACCCCTTCTGCGCCCACGCACCCCTTTTCGAGCCCTGGAACGGGTGCGTCTACCGAGAAGGGGTGCGTCGGTGCCTGGCAACGCCTCGGCCGACGTGCAGGTGTCGCCATTCCCCGTGCGGCGCAGGGCGCCCGGCACTAAGTTCGGCGATGACGGTTGAGGTTCTACGCGAGGGGGCGGTCCGGCATGAGCAGGACACATTTCAGGGCTCTGACACTGGGCGCGGTCGCGCTGGCCGGGGGCGCCGCACTCAGCGCGGGCGCCGGGACGGCCACGGCGGACGTCCTCACCGAGATCAACGGCTGCAAGATCGTGGCGAATCCGAACCCCGGCGATCGCACGATCTGCCCCGGCGCCGATCTGAGGTCCGCGAATCTAGCGGGCCTGAACCTGAGCTTCGCCGACCTGTCGGGCGCGAACATGACACGGGCGAACCTGACCGGCACCAACTTCGCCGCCGCGAATCTGTCGTACGCCGACCTGAGCGACGCGAACATCACCGGCACGAACTTCACGGATTCGCAGCGCAACGCGGTGATCCTGTACAGCACGGACATCGACATCTTCGGCACGATCGTCGGGGACATGAACATCACGACCGAACCCGAATGGTCCACCGACGCCCACGAGCGCGCACTCGCCTCGGTCGTCCCGGTGACACCGACATTTCCGGCTCCGTAAACCACTCCTGACCTATTCACCCGGGCCGCGCACTGCGCGGTCCGGGTTTTCGTATGCCCGCACCCCTTGACATTGGATACCCGCACTATCCACTATTAGATAGTATCGGTATCCAACATTGGGAGGCATCCGATGACGACGATCGACCCCACCCGTTCGACGCACCACTACGACGGCGAACTGGTGGTCTTCCTGATCGGGATGACCATCAACCGACCCTGGCGACCGGACCTGTGGCTGCCCACCTTCCTCGCGATGCCGAGGATGCTGCGCGAACTGTCCGAGAACCCGGATTCGGGTCTGATGGGCTACCGCCTGACGTTCGAGGGGCGCGGCCCGACAGTGATTCAGTACTGGAACTCCGTCGACAAGCTGTACGCCTACGCCAGTGACAGCCAAGCGAAGCATCGTCCGGCCTGGGCCGCATTCAACCGGCGGGCCCGCAAGGCGCCCGGTGCGGTCGGCGTCTGGCACGAGACCTATCCGGTGGACCGCGCCGAGTCGATCTACGTCGGCACGCCGGCGATGGGCCTGGCCCGCGCCACCGCACGTGTGCCCGTCACACAGAAGTTCAGCCGCGCCCGAGACCGGTTGTCCCGCAGTAACAACACCCACGAACAGTGACCGATTCAGGAGAAACCATGGAACCCTTGATCGCCCTCGTTGCCGTCACTCTGGCACTCCTCGTCGCAGGTGCGGCGGGTGTGCGCCGGTTCCGGCCGTGGCCCGTTGCCCTGCGGGGCGGACTCGCGGCCATGTTCACGCTGACCGGCATGGCCCATTTCGTGGGGATGCGTGCGGAACTCGTCGCCATGGTCCCACCGTCGCTGCCGAATCCCGGCCTACTGGTGACCGTGACCGGTCTGCTCGAACTGGCAGGCGCCGCGGGACTGCTGATACGACGCACTGCGCCGTGGGCGGCGGGCTGCCTCACCGCCCTGCTGATCGTGATGTTCCCGGCGAACGTGTACGCCGCCGTAGAGGGACTCTCGACGGGACCGTTCGAAGCCCTGATCCCCCGGACACTCCTGCAGGTCGTCTTCGTGTCGGCAACACTCGCGGTCGTGATCGCCTACCGGCGGAGCCGGGCTACGGAATCGCCCTCCGAAGCCCACTCGCCCGCAGCACCCGGCGTTGCACTCCCGCCCGCACTGCATCCTCGGACCCGATGATCCGCACGTGCTTTCGTGCCCGGGTGATGGCGGTGTACAGCAATTCGCGAGTCAGCAGCGACGACGCCTCGCCGGGAAGAACCACGGACACCGTGTCGTACTGGCTGCCCTGACTGCGGTGAATCGTCATCGCGTACACCGTCTGCACCGCGGACAGATGCGTCGGATGCAACAGGAACGGTTCGTTGCCCCGCACGAATGCGGCGACGAGTTCGTCGTCGTCGCGGCGCACGATCACCCCGGTGTCGCCGTTGTAGATCTTCGTTTCGTGGTCATTGGCAGTCACCATCAGCGGCTGGCCCGGATACCAGCGATCCGGGTTCAGCCGCTGCCCCGTCGCCTCCCCTATCCACTCCACCGCCTGCCGCGCCCACCGCTGCACGCCGTACGGACCTTCCCGGTGCGCGCACAACAGCCGGTGCTCCTCCGAATGCCGCAGTGCAGCAAAGGCATCGCCGGATTCCGCGGCTTCGGTGACCGCGGCGGCCGTCCCCACCACGTCCGCCCGCAGTGCGTCCAGATCTTCGGGACCGTGGAACGACACCTCGGGGAAGCCGCTCGACAGGATCTGCACAACCTCGTCCGGTTCGCCCTTCCGCACCGCGACGGCCAGCTGAGCGATGCCGCCGCCGAACCGCCGCCCTCGGCTGAGCCGGACCACTCCGCCCCGTAACCTGTCCCGTTCCCCAGCGCTCAAGGCGGCCTCGAGCGGGTCGTCGGCCGCCTCCAGGTCGGCGCCGACGATCCTGGCGAGCACCGGATTCTCGGTTCCCGTCACCGGCCTGGCCACGAGATCGGCCAGAACCGCGCCCGCGTCGACGGACGTCAGCTGATCGGGGTCGCCGACGAGCACCAGCCGGGTGTCCGGGCGGACTGCCTCGAGGAGTCGGCACATCATCGTCAGCGACACCATCGACGTCTCGTCGACCACGATCGCGTCGTAGGGCAGGTGATTGTTCGCGTTGTAGCGGAACCGGCTGCCACGGCCGCGCTGCCAGCCCAGCAGCCGGTGCAGCGTCATCGCAGTCAGGTCGGGTGGCAACCCGAGTGCGTCGGACTGCTCGCGCACCGACTCCTGCAACCGCGCCGCGGCCTTTCCGGTGGGTGCGGCGAGCGCGATCCGGAGGCCCGGCCCGGGCTGCCTCGTCAGCAGCGCCAGCACCCGGGCGACGGTGTGCGTCTTGCCTGTTCCGGGTCCGCCGACCACCACCGACGTCCACTGTGTGGCGGCCACCGCGGCGGCGATCCGCTGCCGGTCCGGTGCCGGGGCCGGCTCCCCGTCGTCGTTCTGGTCGCGGAACAACGCGTCCAGGCCCTCCCGCAGCGACTGCTCGTCGACGAGGGGATGCCCGACGGCGCGCTGGTCGAGTACCCGCCGGATGGTCGCTTCCTGCCGGAAGTACCGGTCGAGGTAGAGCAGGCCACCCTCGGCCGTGTCGACGAGCCGCAGCGGTCGCAGCGGTCCCGCCGAACCACCCATGACCAGCGGACTCCGCCGCAGTGCCTCGACGACGATGCCGTCATCCGGCCAGGGCAGTGCGTCGAGATCGACTTCGGACTCCTCGTCGACGGTCACCTCACGGATCCGCGTCAGGTCCAGGCACACCGAGCCGGACCGCACCGCGCGCACCGCCAGCGCGGTGGCCAGTACGACGTCTTCCGAGGATTCGCCGCCGAGCGCCGACAACCGCAACGCGACGTGCACGTCCGCGGCGGCCAGCACACCGGCCTCGTTGAACACCCGCAGCATCCCCTTGCCGCGCTGCGCCACCTGCACCTCGGTCATCGCGTCCCCTCGTGCTCGGAGGCCGACCCGGACAGCAGATCGGACAGCTCGGTGATCAGCGCGGCGGGCGGTGCCCAGTCGAAGACTCCGCAGCCGGGCGGGGTGTCGGGGCCGACCATTCCGCGAACGAACAGGTACTGGACGCCACCGAGGTGCACCGCCGGATCGTAGTTCGGTTGCCGCCAGCGCAGGTAGCGATGCAACGCAACGGAATACAGCAATGCCTGCAGCGGATAGTGGGCCCGCACCATCTCGGCGGCCATGCACTCGCGGGTGTAGTGCGCGGTGGTCAGGTCGCCCTGCGCGAGGCGATTGGTCTTGTAGTCGACCACGACGTATCGCGGTCCGGGCAGTCGCAGCACGGCGTCAATGCTGCCGGTGAGGTATCCGCGCAGCGGGGTCGGTTCGAGTGTCTGCACGGCGTCGGCGTACGACCGCAGCGGATCGTCGACGGGAAGGTGGGTGCGCAGCAGCCTGCCGACGCCGTCGAGCATCACGGTGAGCGAGGGTGTGTCGCCGCCGGCGAGCGGCAGTTCGAAGTCGAGCTCCGCCAGCAGGTCTGCGGGTGCGATGTCGGCGAGCGTCGTTCCGGCCCCCGCGCCGAGGGGAGTCCGCAGCACGGGCATCAGCGCCGTCGCCAGCTGGGCGGGGTCGACGTCCGACAGCGTCGACGCGATCACGTCACGGCAGCAACGCAGCACTTCTTCGCCCAGATCGGGTGCGGCGGTGTCGACGATCTCGAAGACCGCGTGGACGAGCGTGCCGAACGTCGCGCCGCCGGGCAGTTCGTTCATCGTCGACGGCACCCCCGAAGTGACGTCGGCCGGCGCCTGCAACGGAGGTTCGTCCGGTTCGTCCGTCTTCTCCTCGACCTCGGCCTCACTGCCCACCGCGGGCGCGTCGTGCGCAGACGCTGTCAACGCCGAATACGACGTGCGACGCCACCGCGTGTCGAGCAGCCGCCGGAAGCGGGCGGCTTCCAGGTCTCCGCTGGGCTCACGCTGTGGTGTCCATCCGACCCGCACGATCGGGTCGGAACCCACCGCCTCGACGGTCACCGTCTCCGGAGCTGCCGTACCCCACGCGGACAACCGTTCCGCGACAACCGGATCCTCGGGGACGGTGACCTTCTGCGGGACCTCCCGCTGCCCGGGCTGCCGTCCCAGGATCATCCGGTGCAACGGCGCGCCCGCGGTCGTGAACGCCGGTGCCCACCACACCACGAGCCCGCACATCGCCCGGGTCACCGCGACGTACAGCAGCCGCAACTCCTCCCCTGCCTCTTCCGCGTCGTGCCGGTTCCTGCGCTCCGCGTAGCCGGGGCTGCCCGGACCACCGACGTCGAGGATGCGTCGCCCGTCGTCGTCGTGCAGCAGCAGTTTGCTCGGCTTCGAGATCTTCGCGGCGTCCCAGGCGTACGGCAGGTACACGAGCGGGAATTCGAGGCCCTTGCTGGCGTGGACGGTCGCGATCTGCACCGCCGCGGCGTCGCTGTCGAGTCTTCGGCTGCGGTCCACCCCACCCGAGGACGGATCCTTCATCCGTTCGGTGAGCCAGCGGGTGACGGCCGTCAGACCGAGCGACTGCTCGACGGCGGCACCGTTGAGCAACTGCGCCACGTGCCGGAGATCGGTCAGTGCCCGCTCACCCGCTGCCACCCGAAGCAGTCGCGCCTCCAGCGCGGCGACCGCGGACAGCCGTTCGAACAGCGCCGCGAAACCGGACTGCGCGAACACCGCGCCCAGCTCGCGGAGCTGCCCGCCGACCTCGGCGACGATGTCGTCGCCGCGAGCGTCGAGTTCCTCGGCCGTGTGCCCGAGCAGCGGGGTCAGCGCGGCCAGCCGCACCCGGTCCGAACGATGCGGYTGCTCGATGGCCTGCAGGATCCAGAGCCAGTGCTGCGCAGCCGGAGTGGTGAAGACACTGGCCCCACCGGCGAGCACGGACGGCACACCCGCCCGGTCGAGGGCGTCGTGGACCAGTGTGATCTGCGCGTTGGTGCGCACCAGGACGGCGATGTCGCCGGGTTCGACGAGCCGGGCGCTCCCCCCGACGTCGAGTGTCGCGCCACCGTCGAGGAGAGCGACGATGTCGGCGGCGAGGTCGGCCGCGATCCGCTTCCGGAGCGGCCCGACCGCGGGGTATCCCGACTTGTTGATCGGCCCGGCGCCGGTCCTCGGCAGATACCGCAGCCGCAGCGGCACGGCACCCGTCAGACGCGACTTCGGTCTCGCACCGTCGACGCGGTGCACCACGATCTCGGGATGCCCGAGCGCGGCGCCGCCGTGCAGATATTCGAGGCCGTCGAGGAGTTCCTGATCGCTGCGCCAGTTGGTGGTCAACTCCTGGTGGCGGTCGGCCGACCGCACCGCGTCCAGATAGCTGAGCACCTCCGCGCCGCGGAACGCGTAGATGGCCTGCTTCGGATCGCCGACGAGCACCAGCGTTCCGCTGCCGTGGAACGTGCGGCGCAGAATGTCCCACTGCAGCGGGTCGGTGTCCTGGAACTCGTCGACGAGCACCACGCCGTAGCGTTCGCGGACTCGCCGGCAGGCCGCCGCACCGTGCTCGGGATCACTGAGGACGCGGTGGAGCAGCATCGGGAGATCGTCGAAGTCACGCAGACCCACCGCGCGTTTGCGCCGTTCGACTTCGGCGCGCACCGCCTCGGCGAACGCCACCCGGTCCCCGGCCGGGGTGCCCCGCGCATCTTCCGGGGCAAGCACGGCCTGTGGGTCGAAGATGGCGGCCCGGGCGGCCGCGGTGGCCTCCGCCGGCGTGAACGGCGCCGACTCGACGCGACTGTAGACCCGCAGGTACAGGTCGGCGATCACCTCCGTCGTGAGGTCGTCGGCGGCCTCGACCAGCACGGTGTCGGGGTCGCGTTCGCCCGCGATGCCGAGCCCGTCGAGCATGCGCTGACAGAAGCTGTGGGTGGTGACGATGGTGGCGGCGTCGAAGTCCGACAGTGCTTGCAGCAGGCGCCGGCGCCGTAGCGTCACCTCGTCGGTGTCGGCTTCGGCGAGATGCCGGACCAGTTGATCCGCGCTCAGCCGTGCCGCTGCCGGATCGGCCAATGCGGCTGCGGCGGAACCGAATCGTTCACGGGTGCGTTCCCGCAGCTCCTGCGTGGCCGCCCGGCTGAACGTCACCAGCAACAGCTGGGACAGGTCCACTCCTCCCTCGGCGACGAAGCGGGCGGCCAGACCGACGATCGCGTACGTCTTGCCGGTTCCGGCGCTCGCCTCGAGCACCGTCGTACCCTCCGGCAGCGGACCGAGGAGGTCGAAGCCTCGCGCGCCGGTCACGGCTGCGCCAACGTCTCGGCGGCGAGCAGCGGCGCCCACAGTTGCCGGGCGTAATTCTCGATGGTCACCGTGTCGCCGAGGACGTCGAGCCCGGGCGAAACCCCGTACACGTACGTGATGTGCCGGTCGCGTGAGTCACCGAAGTCACTGCTCCATTCCTTCCGGGCCGCCTCGATCGCGTCCTCCATGCTGCTGCCGCCGTGGCGTCGTTCGGCATAGGCCGCCGACGCGCCCGTGGCGAGCGGCAACGGCGCGTGCAGCCCCAGATCGCGCAGTTCGACGAGTCGCACCAACTCCTCCGCTGCGTTCTCGGGTGCAGTGAGGGTCGACCGCCACGCCGGACGGCTGTACGCGCCGCGGCCGGTCGTGGCGGCAGTCCACTCGGTCTCGTTGTCGGACGCCGCGACGGCCAGCAACTGTGCCCAGGCTGCGAGGCGGTGTTTCGGCCCCAACTTCGAATACGTGGTGCTCGCGATCACCGACCCGTGCACCCCGCCGACGGTGCCGGTGAGGCGCCGTCCGGAGCCGAGATCGACATCGACGTCCACGGTTTCCGCCCGCCCGACGTGCACGGACCCGCTGACGGCGACGAGCGACTCGACCGCGTGCTCGATGCCCCTGAGCACCGACTCCCCCAACTTGAACGGCGGCAGCGTCCCTCGGCGCCACTCCGCGGCGCGGAAGCCGGCCAATTCGACTCCCGCCAGCCTCGCGACGAGCATCCTCTGGCCGAGATCCCACCGGGCCAGCGGATCGGGCGCCACGTCCAATGCGTCGGCGAGGTCCTCGTCCACGTCGGGGACCCGTAACCCGAGCCGTTGCCGCAGAAACGCCTGCGTCGGGTGCACCAGGAACGCGATGAGGTYGGCGAGATCGACGTCCCCCAGCGGCGGCGGCACCAATGGCGCAGGCAGGAACGCGGGCTCCGGTTCGGGCGGGTGCTGCGCGGCACGGGCACCGGCCAGCGCCGCCCGGTCGAAACTGAACGGGTGCCCGGGTCGGAAGTTGCGTGCATCGAACGGCTGCAACGGATGCCGGGTCACGATTCGGGGCAGGGCATCGCTCCCGACGGTGGCCGCCACCGCGTCGAGCAGCTCGGACAGCGGGATCGCCGGCGGCCGGGACATGCCGGTGACGGGGTCGGCGCCCGTGTAGAACAGCAGGAGTTTCTCACTAGCCGACATCACGGCGTCGAGCAGCAACTGCCGGTCCTCGCTGCGCGGGTCGCGTTCACCGAGAAGGGGATTACGGGCCAGCACGTCGTCGCCGTCCACGCTCACCCCGCGCGGGAACACTTCGTCGTCGAGGCCGAGGAGAACGACCACGCGGTGCGGCACCGACCGCATCGGCACCATCGTGCACACCGTCAGCTCGCCGGTGCGGAAGTTCGCGCGGGTGGGTCGGCCCGCGAGCCGGGTGGCCAGCATGGCGCGCACGTCCGACAGTCGCAGGACCGCGTCGCCGCCGTGCTCCATCGCCGCCCCGAGTTCTCGTCGCGCCTGCGCGAGTTGCCACGTGTCGGCGGCGCTGACGTCGACGAGGAGGTCGAGTGCCCGGGTGAGCGCGCTCGACCAGTCCGCGACCGACTGCGGACCGCCGAGCCCGCGCAGCGCGACGTCGAGCCGGTCGACGAATTCGGCCAGCCGCCCGGTGAGGTCGATGTCGTTGCTGTCGACGTCGTCGAGCGGCAGCGCCAGGGCGAGCCATTCGCCTTCGGACTCGTCGGCCGCGGCGCCGAGCAGGATGCGGTCGAGCGCGGTGGTGAACGTGTTCTGCGGGAAGTCGCCGAGACCGAACGCCGCGCGCTGCCGCGGACCGATACCCCAGCGCGCGCCCGTCGCGGTCGCCCACTCCCGGATCCGTTCGAGGTCGTCGTCGCCGAACCGGAACCGCCTGCGCACCGGCGCGGCCGCCGACAGGTCGAGGACCTGACTCGCCGTCACCCTCGCGTCGGCGAGTTCGAGGAGAGTCGACACCACGGCGAGAACCGGATTGGTCTGGTGCAGGGCACGATCCGCAAGGCGGACCCGCAGACGATGGCCGGGATGCCCGAGCACGTCCTGCCCGAACGCCGCCCGGATCAGCGGGGCGTACGACTCGACGTCGGGGCACATGACGAGCACGTCACGCGGTTCGAGAGTCGGATCGTCCTCGAAGAGATGCAGGAGGCATTCGCGCAGGACCTCCACCTGGCGGGCCGGTCCGTGACAGGCGTGAACCTGGACGGACGCGTCGGCCGTGCACTCGGCGAGCGCGGGCGCCCGATCGTCCCGGACATCCGCCTGCAGGCACCCCAGCAGGGAGTCGCGGGGCGCAGGCCCCTCGTGGTGGAGGTCGTCGACGTCGAGGCGGGTCAGCCTCGACTCGAGTTCGCGGACGTCCCGCGCCAGGCTCGACAGCAGCGGGTGGGCGACGGACAGCGCGCTGTGGTCGTCGGCGCGTGCGAGAACACTGTCTGCCGTCGACAACGACGACCACATGGCCGGACTCGGATGCGGAAGCCACAGGTGCACATCACGATTGACGGCCAGGGCGGCGAGGACGGCGATCTGATCGGTCGCGAGGCGCGTCGGACCGAACAGCGACAGTCGGGCGGGGAGTTCGACGAGGTCCGGTTCCGCGCGCAGCCAGGCGCAGGCGGAGTCGAGCCGCTCGGCGGGAGCGGGGCCGCCGATCTTCTCGCGCAGCCGCCGCCACAGTTCGGCCTGCCAGAGAAGGTCGTCGTCGAGTGGACCACCCGCACCGTCGGTGTCGCGGCCACCGGCCCAGTCGACCAGCATCGCCGGCCGCTGTGCGGCGTAACTGCGGAACAGATCGGTCAGGTGGGACGCGGTCGCGTAGCGCCGGCCCGGCCGGTGATCGTCCGGGTCGCGGTCCGGGACACCGTGCCCGAGGTGTTTCGCGAGGACGGCACACCAGGGCTCACCGAGACAGTCGTCGACGACGCCGAGCAACGCCCACAGCACCCGGGACGCGTTCCATGGGTCGTCGTCGGCGGACACCCCGGTGGCGGCGGCGAGGCACTCGTCGACGAGCCGGGTCGGGGACGGGAAGTCGATGTTGGCGGCCACCCCGTCGCCGACGTCGGGCCGGGCACCGAGCGCGGTCGAGAGTCGCTGGGTGAGCCAGCGCTCCACCCCCTTCGCCGGGACGGCGACGACCTCCCGGGCGAACGGATCGGACAGCGGGGTCGCGAGCACGTCGCCGAGAGCCGACGCGAGAGTGGTGGAACGCTCGGCGCGATGCAGTACGAGCACGTGGCCTCCCTTCGCTCCCCAACTCCGGTCGGCTCAGACTTACCACACCCCACCGACTCGGGAGGCCCACTCTGCAGGTGAGTGGCAAAGTGTGCCGGGGCACGCTTCGCCACTCACGTCAGCGGCCGGGGCGCGCCTGGGTGAGGTGCGGGACCCAGCCGTGGGTGGGCCACTTCTTCAGACCGACCTTGGCGGGGACGATGCGCTTGTTCACGAATTGGCTCTCCAGTTCGGTGTCGGGCTCGCCGGTGAACCGCCACAGCGCCGCGTCACCAGGTCGTGCGACGGACGACCAGGACTTGGCACGGTATGCGGCGCGAACGATGTTGTCCGCGAACACGATCACCGGGATGTCGTCGGTGTTGCGCACGGCAGCGCCTGCCGCCCACGCGCCGCGGGACAGTTCGTACACCTCCTCCGGCGTCACGCCGCGCCGGGACGCGGCGGGCACGTCGAGGACCACGCAGGGGGTCGGCAGGTTCGGGACGGGTTCTGCTGCGTACTGCAACACGAGGTCGTCGACGGGTACCGCGCGATGCTCGCCCGCGCCACCGGCGAGATTGCTGAGCACCGCACCCTCGTTCAGCCCCAACGCTCCCACGACTCCACCCCGCACCGCGCCGGCGACGTCCCCGGTGTCGGCGATCCGATGCGCCACGACGTAGTGCTCGACCTCGTGGCCGGAGTCGTAGATCTCGCGGATGCGGGCGATCGTCGCGGCCTTCACCTCGGCGCCGTCGGTCTCCGGATCCTCGAGCGTCTTCCGGTGCTCGTTCTCGGCCAACGCCTCCCACACGTAGCCGTACACCCGGGTGCCGCGCCCGGCGCCGACGTAGAACACCGACCTGTTGCGGGGATCGAGGAGCGCGTAGACGTAGGTGCCGAGTTCCTCACCGACCCGCTTCGGGAACGGCTGCGGCGCGTGGCGGGTCTGATACACCTCCTTCAGGATCAGACGCAGCGCCGCCAGTTTCAACGCGACGGGCACACCGCCGTCGATGCCGTCGAAGAGTGCGGTGGCCGCGCCCTGCACCGAGGAGAAGGTGTGCCCGATGTGCCGTTCCAGCGACTTCGTGACGTCCGCGAACTGCGCGAACCGCACCCGGGGGTCGGGTGCCGCGTTGTCCAGGTCGTTGGACGCGAGGAAAGTCTGGACCTCGGAATTGTCGAGCCAGCGAGAAGTGATGTCGATCGGGATCGTCCAGACGGTAGCCATGCCCCTACCGTAAGGGAAAACCTGGGTGAAGAACTCGCACGAGGAAGGCTCGAGGAGATTCGAACCCTTTCGACGTCCTACCGAGTGCGGGAGGATGGAGTGGTACCCATTGCGACGCAGGTTGGGAGAACATTCATGACAGCGCCCAGCTACTCCACCCGCACAGCCGTCGACATCGCGGTCGGCATTCTCATCGCCTACCGCGGATGCTCCGAGAACGACGCGTTCACCGAACTCGCGGAGACGTCGCGCAGGCACAAGGTCGCCCTCGCGCGCACCGCCCGCGCACTGATCGCGTTCATCCAGACCCATCACCACGACCTTCCCGCGTCCGACGTCACGGCTGCCGCTCTGCAGTGGAGCCACGCCACTCCGTACCGCGGCGCGTTCGGTACGGCTGCGTGAATTCGGTCGAAGTCTGAGAATTCTCTGGCTTCGACGGCGCGACGCTGCCCAAACCTTCAGACTCGATGTGAGACCGAACGACCAGCGCACCGAGATACGAAGAGGTAACTGAGTTGACGATCCGCAAAATCACGGTTGCCGCGGTAGCGATCGCCGCAGCCCTCACGATGTCCGCTTGTGGTTCCGACGAGCCGTCCGGCCCGAGCGCAACCACCACGTCCACGACCACGGCAGCGGCCGAGACCACCGACGACCTCGTTCTGCCGACCGCGGCCGAACTCAACGCCCTGCTGGCGAAGGGCCTCGACCCGGCCACTCCCCTCGAGGAGAAGATCGCGATGGTGGAGGGTTCGGAGCAGGACCCGAACCTGTTCAATCAGGTCGCTGCCGCCGCCCAGCAGGCGGGTGCGCAGGTCACGGTCCTGGACCCGGTGATCGACAACGGTGACGGCAGCGCCAGCGCGCAGCTGCAGCTGACGATCAACGGTCAGGTGCAGCAGAACACCCTGCCCGCGATCTTCGTGCCCGGCGAGAACGGGACGTGGAAATTGTCGAAGGCGACGGCATGTTCCATCGTGGCGATCGCGCAGCTGACGTCACCGGCCTGCCCGCCCGCCTGATCCGGACTTCCGCGTCACGCGCCTTCCAGGGCCTCCCCGATCTCCTGGACGGCGCGGTTGTGCTGATCGGTGATCAGGATGTGTCCTGCCGCGATGGTCAGGGCAACCGGCCATTCGATGATCTCGACGGCGGCGAGCAAGCCGATCGCCGCGAAGAATGCCAGTTGCTCGGGCCTCGGCAGCGGCACCCTGCCGAGGATCGGTAGCTGCACCGCGAAGCTGCGGGCCTCCCGCACCCGCTGGACGGCGTCGCTCTGCGATTCCGCCTGCGACGTTCGTTGGGCCATGGTTCGTCTCCCTTGTCCGTGCCGTTTCCCGGTCAGCCACCTTGATCGCGGACCGTGTCAGCTGTGCTGAGTTCTGTCGCCCAGACCGCTGCCGGTGTCTTCTCCGCCGCCGGGGACCCGTTGACCGGGGTGGTCACCCGCGTGCTCACCCCACCGCTGCGGGAGGTGTATGCGGTGCTGTTGCGGGCGGGCGTGATCGAGATCGTCGACTGATCGCCCACAAGCTTTTCGAGCAGCCCCGGTGCGAACGCGGCCGCCGCGGCCGCCGCACCCGCGCAGCCCAGCGCCTGGGCCCACCCGACCGGTCCGAGCGGGGTGCACCCGAGGAGCTGACTGACACCGGGAGTACTGACCATGACGGTGAGTGCGGCCAATGAACCGCCCGCGGTCAGCACCACGAGCGGACTCCGCGAATCGATGAGTGTCTGACCCAGCTGCGTGCCGACCAGCGCCACCAGCCCGACCGTCGACGCCCGGCGTTGCCTGCCCGTCACGCTCGCCAGCGCCCACGCCGTCGTCGCGCCTGCCGCGGTGGCGGCGCCGCGGATCGCGACGGTCCGCCACAGCGCAGCGCTGTCCGGGCCGCGGCCCTCTCCCCGGGCCTGTTCGTTGGGCGGGCTCACCGCGAGGGCGGCCGCGGGCAGGGCGTCCGTGAGCACGTTCACCAGCAGGAGCTGACGCGCGGTGAGCGGCGACCGTCCGGCGATCGCGCTGCCGATCAGGGCGAACGCCACCTCCCCGGCGTTCCCGCCGAGCAGCACCGACACCCCCGCCTGCACCCGCCGCCACAGCTGACGGCCCTCGTCGAGGGCGTCGAGCAACGCGTCGACACGGCCGTCGAGGAGCACCACGTCCGCGGCGCTGCGGGCCGGGTCGCTGACGCGTGAGCTGACACCGATCCCCACGCTGGCCGCCCGGATCGCGGCCGCGTCGTTGGCGCCGTCGCCGACCATCGCGCAGACGTGACCGACTCGCTCGAGGGTCTGCACGATCTGCACCTTGTTCTCGGGCGACATCCGGGCGAAGACGACGCACTTCTCGACGGCATTCTCCTGCCCCCGGTGCGACAGGGTGTCCCAGTCGGTCCCGCTGATCACCTGCTCGGACGACACCGCCAGTCCCAGCTCTTTCGTGATGGCGGTGGCCGTGACGGGATGGTCGCCGGTGATCAGCCGGACCCCGACCTGTAGCCCTTCCAGTGCCGGGAGCAGTCCGGCCGCTTCGGGGCGCGGGGTGTCCGCCAGCCCGAGCAGTCCGACGAGTTGCAGCCCACTGCCGCATAGATCGTCGAGCACCGCGGTGTCGTCGGCCGCGCGACGCGCCTGGAAGGGCGTGACGGTCCGGCGGGCGACGGCGATGACGCGTAACCCGTCGGCAGCCATGCCGAGAACGGCGTCGTGGACCTTGTCCGCGTCGATGCCGGTGCACGCCGCGACCACGACCTCCGGTGCACCCTTCACCGACACGTGTGTCCCGGACAGCGAGGCGGAGTAGGGCCGTCCGGAGCGGAACGGAAGGTAACTGCTCCGGTCTTCCTCCTGCGGTAGCAGGTCCACTGCAGCGTCGGCGATCGCGGCGTCGGTGGCGTGCGCGGCCGGACTGCCGTCGGGGGTCACGGCGCTCCGGCCCGCGCACACGAGCACGTCCTCGCGATCGAACCCCGGCTCCGGGACGGCGGTGACGACCCGCAGTCGGTTCTCGCTCAGGGTGCCCGTCTTGTCGAAGCACACCACGTCGACGCGGCCGAGTGCCTCGACGGACCGCGGCGTCCGCACCAGTGCGCCCGACCTCGTCAGTCTGCGTGCGGCGGCCTGCTGCGCGAGTGTCGCGACGAGCGGTAGACCCTCGGGAACCGCCGCGACCGCGACCGCGACGCCGCTCGTGACGGCCTGCCGCAGTCCGGTGCCGCGCAGGAACCCGACGGCGGTGACCAGCGCGCCGCCTCCCACGCTGACGGGCAGCACCCGGTCGGTGAGGCTTCTGAGCTGCGCCTGCAGACCCACGTGCGACGCACTCGCGGGGGTGAGGGCACCCGCGCGTCCCGCTTCCGTTGCGTCGCCCACCGCGGTGACGATCGCCGCCGCCGTGCCGGTGAGGATCGTGGTCCCCGCGAACACCATGCAGGCGCGGTCACTGAGTGGTGCGCCCGGAGTCGGCGACGTCTGCTTGCTCACCGGCAGCGATTCCCCGGTGAGCGAGGACTCGTCGACTTCGACGCCCGACGCCTCGACCAGCCTGCCGTCGGCGGGCACCACCTCGCCGGGACCGATCTCGATCACGTCGCCCGGCCGCAACCGCGACGCCTCCACCCGCTCGGTCACCCGGCGCTCCGGAGGCCCGGCGACGCGATGCGCGGGCGGATCGCCCGCCGCCAGCAACCGGTTCAGCAGACGTTCCGCGTGCAGGCGTTGCACGGCCGACAGCGCGGCGTTGCCCGCCAGCACGGACCCCACGAGCACCGCGTCGATCGGCGACCCCAGCAGGGCGCTCGCCGCCGATCCGGTGGCGAGGACGGGGGTCAGCGGATCCGACAGTTCCGTCCGCATCGCCCGGCCGAAATCCCAGGCCAACCCGACCGGCCACGCCGTGAGCCGCCCGATCGCCTCGACCGGGGTCAGCACCAGATTCACCGACCGGCGCCGGGAGACCGCGGCCTCCTCCTCGTTGCGCGCGGGAAGCAGCCGGCGCACGTCCGGCACCGGCATCTCGTGCCAGGCGTGAACCGGGGCGGCGGGTGGAACCTCGGCCCGCAGCACAGCGCGCGCGAGGGAATGCCCCGTCCACAGTCCTGCCGCCGCGCCGACCGTGACGGGTCCGGGTCCACGCCCACGCACTCCCGGCAGCATGACGAGCGCACCGAGCATCGACGCCGCCGTTGCGATCTCGACGCCGCGCCTGCTCGCCGTCCGCGCGTCCGGCAGGGACCGCAGCACCCGCCACACTCCGACGAGGTCGTCGACCAGCAGGTCCGCGCACCACGGCGGCGGGGCGTCGCCGACGAGGACACCGATACCGACATCGGCGGACGACAGTGCGTGCGGCGCCCGGCCGGCGACCACCGCCACCGTCGCGCCGTTCGCCTGCAACTGCGCGACGGCGTCGCGCAGATCGACATCCAGTGATCCGCTGGAGGGCAGCAGATCGTCGAACGCCGAGCGGAGTCCGCCGAGCGTATCCACGTTCACCGACACCACCTGGGCGCCCGACGAGCGCGCCTGCGCGAGCACGGCCGCTGCGCTCGGATGGTGCGCCGGGGTCACGAGTACGGTGGCATCTTCGTCCACGGCTGCCGCGGCGACATCGTCCGGAAGGTCGGTCAGCGCGTGCCAGCCCACCCCGAGGGCGCCGGCCTCCACGGCAGATCGAGCGGCCTCCCACACTCTCGTCCGGTCGGCGTCCCGAACCGCACGGATCCCGCTCACCCGAAGTTCGGCCGTGTGCAGCACCGACGGGTCCACGACCACCGCGTCGACCCGGTCCAGGCAGCGCAGCGCGCCGGGACGCAGGGCCAGCACGGCGTGGCGATCGGCCAGTCCACGGCCCAGTGTCGCGGCGAAGGCCTCGCGTGCGGTGCGCGCCGCCTTCGGCGCGGCGACCAGGGC
>NZ_JBFUGT010000074.1:0-28085 GCF_056402775.1 Rhodococcus sp. P3_B8 | reverse complement strand
ACTGACACCCGTCGAATATGAGACGCTCCATCAGACCGCACACGCGGCCTGAAACTGCACACCCCGTGTGTCAACCAGGGTGGGGGCAGTCCCCAACGAGTTTTGGTGCTCCTGCGATCGCGACTGCCTCGGTGGCCACAGCGGTGCAGATCGGTTACGCCTGCGGCATCTTCCTGTTCGTACCGCTGGCCGACCGAGTGCACCCTCGTCGGCAGGTCAGCGTCCAATCGCTCGCGCTCGCCGCGACGTTGATGTGCTGTGCAGCAATGCCGTCCATCATAGGTCTCGCGGCGAGCTTCTTCGCGGCGGGACTGGTCGCGAACATCGCCCAGGTTCTCATTCCCGCGGTCAGCACACTCGCGCCGGAGGGTAAAGCCGCGACGGCGACCGGAACGATGGTGGGCGCATTGCTACTCGGGGTCTTCGGCGGTCGCATCGTTTCGAGCGTTCTTTCCGACTCGATCGGATGGCGGTTCGTCGTCCTGTTGTTCGCGGGCATGGTGCTTGCGACTGTTCCGTTCACCAGGAGAGCCCTCGACGTGGCCTGGATGCCGTCGGCGCCGTCTGCGAAATATCGCGCGTTGCTGAGCGACACGCTGCGTTTGGCCACTCGCAGCCCCGAACTCATCGAGTCGGCGGTCCTTCAGTTTCTCGTGTTCGCCGTATTCAACATGTTTTGGACGGTCAGCGTGTTGCATCTGACCGCTGAACCGTACGGCTGGAGCATTCTGCAGGTGGGGATGTTCGGGTTCGTGGGATTGTCGGCGGCGCTGGTCACTCCGTTATTCGGTCCGGCTATCGAACGTTTCGGCCCTGTTCCCGTCATAGGTGTGGCTCTGGTTGTTCTGTTGTGTGCCTGCATCTCCGCATTCTTCGACGCCTACGTCTTGGTGGGGCTTGCGCTGACAATGTTTGTGGTCACGTTGGTCAACCAGGCGGTACAGACGTCGAACCAGAGTCGTGTGCTGGCGGCCAACGAGAACAGTGCAGCTCGGGCCAATACGTTGTTCATGGTCGGGGTGTTCATGGGAGGGTCGGTTGGTGCAGTCATCGCGCCCGTCGCCTATGAACTGGGCGGGATGACTCCAGTGGCTGCGTCGGCGAGCCTGCTCGTGACGGTCGGGATTGGTGCCTGGGGCGTTGTCCGCGCTCGACAGAACCGGCGTGGCCAGTCCCACCGTGAGTCTGTCTGCCTGGTGCAGTGAAAGGGGATAGGCCAGCTGCGGCGGGGGCAGTCCCGACCGACTTCGACGGGGTATACGAGTAGATCTCCTGCAGCCCGCGTTCGCGACCGACGCCGCTGTTCTTGTAGACGCCGAACGGCACGGCCTTGGCGTTGCTGGTGGACCCGTTCACCCCGCCATTCACCATTTCCGTGGGAATCGGCTAGCGAGCGGCACCGTCCCGGCAGAGACGACTACAAGGACGTGGCGCTCTCAGATCCGAAGCGCCTGAGCGAGCCGGGTGACGCGTTGCGCCTCTGCCAGTCGTGGGCGGTCCGACCCGTCGCGGATGCGGACGCCGTCGGCCCCGAGAAGTTCGATGACCGACCGGGCGGTCTCGATCTCGTCGGGGGAGGGGCTCAGATGCGAGTTGATGCAGTCCACCTGCTCGGGAAGGAGGACGAGTTTGCCGGTCATTCCCGTGGCAATCGCCGGTTGCAGATCCGCGGGAAGGTCGTGGCAATCGCGCGCGCTGGGACCATCGATCGGTGACGCGATGCCGGCGGCGGTACTGGCCACGACCAGGCGTGCACGGGGATAGGCCAGTGCGAGAGGGTCGTACCGCATCCCGGTGTCTCGCCGGAAGTCTCCGCTGCCGAACGCAAGTCGGATGACGCCGGTTGCCGCGGCGATGCCGAGGCTTCGTTCCAGGCCGAGGGCGGATTCGATGAGCGCCACGATCGGGGTACCGGGCAGCCGCTCGCTCGTCGCTTGAACGTGTTCGGGGCTTTCGGTCTTCGACAGTACGACACCCAACAGGCCCGGGGAACCGTCCAGGGCGGCAACGTCGAGATCCCAGTCCGGTGTGGTGACATCGTTGATGCGCACCCATGCGGAGCTGCCGGACAGCCAGGTCAGGACGTTGTCCCGTGCTTGTGGTTTCTCTGACGTCGGGACGCCGTCCTCGAGGTCCAATATGACGGCATCCGCGCCGGATTGCGCGGCATCGTCGAAGGTCTCGCGCTGGGACGCGGCCGTGAGCAACCACGATCGAGCTACTTCCGGTGCGATGGTTCCGTAGGACCGTGAATGCGACACAGTGCTCCAGCTTTCGGTGGGTGAGTTCTCGGCAGACGACATGGTCAGCAATGACCTAGTGCGAAGTGGGGTAAGTAGTGTGACGGTCAAGTTGTCGCGAGCCGGGACAGTCAGCCGCCTGGGCCGCCGGTTCGGCAGTGGTGCGGGTATGCGCTCGCCAAAATGCGAATCTCGTCATGGACACAGTTCGATTCAGGAATGACCTGCCACAATCGCTCAATGAACCGGCGCGTTGTCATTCCGAAGTGCACAAGTACTTCCTCCTCATGAGCGACCCCAAATGGCGCCCACCTGATGGCGAACTCGATGAGGTGCTCAGCCTCGGCGTCAGGATGGTTTCGCTTGCGGTGGGCTTCGATCCGAGCGGCGCGACGCCTCTGGCGCCGTTGCCGATACTCACGAGGGTTCATGGGAATTCACGTCTGATCGGTGCGGAAGCCGCGGAAGTTTCCTCGCCGAAGCGAGAGAAATAAGTGGAGCGCCAGACGCTCTCGCCCTGACCGTCAAATTATGTATGTCACGCCGCGCTCGAGCATTGCGATGGTGGTCGGGGCTCGCGGCGAGCGCCGAAGTCAGGAAGGCGTCGATCCGAGCCGCTGCGGGGACTCCGGGTCGGCCACGACCACCCGGAAGCAGGTCCAGGCACTGGCCAGCGTCGCCCGCTGATTCGGTTCTGGCTACGGTTCGGAGTGAAACCCGTTGGGAGTCCGTCGATGAGCCACACGATCTGCGGGTTGCTACCGGAGCCCGTTGCGATGTCATCTACTGGTGTCGTGATACTGGCCCGTGGCGCGGGCCCGCTGAGTGGCCAGTTCGATCACCAGGTCAAGGTTGGGGGTCGGGACCTGTGCCAGTTCGGCCAGATCGAGGGGAACACGGAACATGGCGTCGATCTCGAGGGGCCGACCGGCCTGCAGGTCCTGCGCGATGCTCTGCAGGTGGCTGGACGTCGCCAGCTTGCTCAGACCCTCGTAGGGATCGCCTGGGTCGCAGCCCAGGGCGCGAGCGATGGCGGCGCCCTCGGCCGCCATCGCCTTGGCGGTGCCGGCGACGGCGGGCTTGTCGAGGACATCCTTCATGGGTGAGACGCTGAGGACGCCCAGCGAGCCGCCGATCAGGTTCATCAGCAGTTTGGCCCAGACCGCATCACGGATCTTCTCCGTGACGGTGGCCTCCAGGCCACTGGGGTTCAAGAGCGAGGCCAGAGTGTCGAGCCGTTCGTCAGGCTGGCCGTCGGGGCGTCCGATGATCAGGCGGTTACGGGGGTTCCCGGCGCGAACCACTCCCGGTGCGACCACGCTGCACGCGGTGTAGGCAACGGCGCCCACGGCCCGCTCGGGACCGATGTGGTTCCACAGCGCCTGTTCGGGGTCCAGCCGTCCCAGCTGGGTGCCGTCCAAGGCTCCGTCGTGAGAGTGGAAGTACCACCAGGGAATGCCGTTCGTGACGAACAGCGCCAAACTGTCCTGGTGGAGCAGGGAACCGACGTGTTCGGCGATGGCGGGCAGGGCCGGGGCCTTGACCGCGACGATCACGATGTCCTGTGACTCCAGATCGCCGGGCCGGTCGGTGGCGACCGGGTGAGAGACCAGCTCTCCGTCACGGGTTTGCACCCGCAGCCCATGCTGTCGGATCGCGGCCAGCTGCTCACCGCGAGCGATCAGCGAGACCTCGGCTTGACCAGCAGCGAGCCGTCCGGCGATGTGCCCGCCTACGGCGCCTGCGCCATATACGCAGATTTTCATGTGTGCTTCCTGTTCCGTGGTGTGGCGATCAGGCGAACTGCCGACGCTTCTGTGCTGCAGCAGCGCTGAGGAATGAGATGTCGTTGCCGGTGGAGACGTAGCCGGCGCCGAGTGCGAGATACTTGTCGATAAGATCCGGCCGCCCACCCATTCCACCGATGCCTACGGTCTTCCCGTGTGCTCGGCAGGCGTCGATGACGTGCAGAAACGCCTCGTGCACCTGGGGGTGATCGACTTGTCCCGCGACACCCAACTCGACGCTGAGGTCGCTCGCACCTACGAGGACGATGTCCACGCCGTCCACTGCCGCGATGGCGTCGGCCGCCTCCACCCCGGCCCGGGATTCGATCATCGCCACCACCATGGAGGCCTGGTCGAGCTCACGGACGGTCTGATCGGCGGGCAGGGAGCGGTAGAGCAGTTGGGGTGCTGCTCCCGCCAGGGAGCGCTCACCGGTGGGCGCATGCTTGACGGCACGGACCGCGGCGCGCGCCTCGTCGGCGGACTGCACGCCGGGTACGACGATCCCCATGGCGCCGGCATCCATGACCCTGGCGATGAAGAACGGGTCCAGGCCGGGGATGCGGACGAGTGGAGTGACGCCAATGTGAGTGCAGGCCATGCAGATCTGACCCGCGGCTTCGAGGGGAAAGCTGCTGTGTTCCATGTCGATGTAGATGGAGTCGAAACCTGCGGTGTGGGCGATGGCGGCGATGTCGACGGTCCGCACGAGTCGGACGGTCATCGAGAACACCGGCTCACCCCTGGACAACTTTTCCTTCATGGGATTGCGAAGCAGGGGGGTGGCGACGTTGTTCATGTTCTGGGGGGCTCCTGACCGACTTGGGGTGTCTTCAGCCGAACAGAGTCGGCAAGGCTTGCGCTTCGTCCTCGAATCCGTACACGGATTTGACTTCGAGGTATTCTTCGAGCCCGAGCCTGCCCATCGAGCGACCGATTCCGGACTGCTTGTAACCGCCCATGGGGGTGTACGAATCCGTGGCGGCGCCGTTGAAGCTGATGCGTCCGGCACGCAGACCGTTCACGACGCGGCGGGCATTCTCACGCTGGCCGCCGAAGACGTAGCCGCCGAGCCCGAAGGGTGAATCGTTGGCGATGCGCAGGGCGTCGTCCTCGTCACGGTAGGTCAGGACGGCCAGAACGGGGCCGAAGACCTCCTCCCGGGCGATCGTCATGTCCGGTGTGACGCCGGTGAACACCGTGGGTTGCACGAAATATCCCTGGTCGAGACCGTCAGGGCGCTCGAGCCCGCCGGTGACGAGGCAGGCGCCCTCGTCGAGACCGCTCTGGATGTGGTCTCTGATCGACTTGAACTGGGCGGCACTGACGACCGGGCCCATGGTCGTCGAACTCTCCAGTGGGTCACCGAGGCGGAAGCGCTGTGCCTCGTCGACCAGGAAGGACGCCACCTGCTCGACCTGGCTCTCGTGCACCAACATTCGGCTGGGGGCATGGCAGGACTGGCCGGCATTGAAGAAGCAGCGCTGGATGTTCCAGCGCGCGGCCTTTTCCAGATCTGCGTCGGGAAGCACGATGTTGGCCGACTTTCCGCCCAGTTCGAGGCAGACACGTTTCACGGTGCCTGCGGCGGCGGCGCCGACCACCTTGCCGGCGCCGGTGGACCCGGTGAACGAGATCATGTCCACGCCCGGGTGGTGGGACAACGCGTCGCCCACCTCGCGGCCGGTGCCGCTCACCAGGTTGAACACGCCCGGCGGCACACCGGCCTCGTGCAGCACCTGAGCCAAGAGCACGCCGCTGGCGGCGGAGTTGAGACTGGGCTTGGCGACAATCGTGCACCCGGCGGCCAGAGCGTAGATGAGCTTGATCACGCCGGTCTGGATCGGCCAGTTCCACGGTGAGATGAGCGCGCAGACGCCGACCGGCTCACGACGGACAATAGCGCCGCCCACCCGAGCCTCGAAGGGGTACTCGCGCAGGAGGTCCCGGGCCACCCTCATGTGTTCGGCCGGGCCCGTGACCTGAGCGCGGTTGCTGACGGGAATGCCGACCTCGCGCGCGATCAACTCGGAGAACTCATCGATGTGCGACTCGTATACGTCGATGATGCGGTCGATCAACGCAATTCGGTCGGCTGCCGAGGTGGTGGAGAAACTCTCGAACGCGCGTTGGGCCGCGGCGACCGCGCGGTCTACATCCGCAGCGCTCCCCAGAGCCACCCGAGCGAAGACCTCCTCGCGGGTGGGGTCGATGAGCTCAATTTCGCGGGGCTCGGTCGGTGCAGTCCATCGACCGTCGATGTATAGGTGCGGGTACTGCCTCATGAGCGAGGTCTCCTCAGACTGTGGGTGGCGTGTCCGGTGGGTCAACTGCTGTGGGTGTAGCCGCCGTCGCAAGCGATCGTCTGGCCGGTGATAAACGCGGACGCCGGTGTGGCCAGGAAGAACATGATGCCGACGAGGTCGGTGGGGACCATTCCTCGCGGGATGCACTGCTGTGATGCCGCGCGCTCACGGCCCTCGACGGTGGGGTTGACGGCGCGCTCGACTTCCGTGGCCACCATGCCCGGTCGGACGCAGTTGACGGTGATCCCGTGACCGCCGAGCTCGCGCGCCAGGGAGTTGGTCATCCCGATCAGCGCCGACTTGGAGGTGACGTAGTGCAGGTAGTTGCCGACGCCGCGGGTCACCGCATCGGATGAGATGTTGATGATGCGGCCGAAACCCGCCGTACGCATGTGCGAGGCCACCGCCCGAACACACAGGTAGCTACCCGTGACGTTGACCTTCAACACCTGTTCCCACTGCGCCACCGGGATCTGATCGAACGGCCCCTTCTCGATGGTCGCGAAGATCGACGCGTTGTTGATCAGTACGTCGACCCGGCCCCACTGTTCGATGACGGTGTCGACCATCGCCACAACGGACGACTCGTCGGCCACGTTCACCTTGACGGCCACACCGACGCCCCCGGCGTCATGAATCTCCTTGACGACCGTGTCCGCCTTGTCGATGTCGAGGTCGGCCACCACGGCAACAGCTCCGGCCGCGGCGAACTGACGCGCCAGCTCGCGGCCGATGCCCTGGGCGGCACCGGTGACGATCACAACCCTCTCCTCGACGCTGAAATCCCGTGCCGACGCCGGCACGCCGGAGTCCTGGGGGGTGTGAGTCAGTGCTGTCGTCGTCATGTTCGATCCTCGTGCATCGCGTCGTGGTGGGCAGGCAGTGGGTGAGGGGCGAAACCGTCTCGGCCAACTGATGTAGACAATATCCCGCAATATGAGATATTGTCAATTGTCGCCTTGTACTGATGCAGGAACGACAGCGGGCGAGACGCCGCAGCCCCTAGGCCTTGCCGCGGGATGACATCGACTTTGTGAAGGAGCAAGAGATGCGTGTAAGCACGGCATCCGAGACCGGCAGTGAACGAGTCGGAACCATGCGTGAGGGAAAGCTCGACCAGAAGCACCTGCTGTTTGGTGAAGATGGCTCGCCCAACAATTACGACCTGAACATGGGTTACACGGGCGGTGGTGGTTGGCGGACCCCTCGCCATCGGCACGATTTCGACCAGATCCGCTACGTCATCAGTGGAAGGTTGCCCTACAGCGAGACCGACTTCCTCGAGGAAGGGTGGGTGGGGTATTTCCCGGAAAGTGTCCACTACGGGCCGCAGGAGCGCGCCGAGGGTCTTCGCACCCTGGTTCTGCAGGCCGGCGGCGCGAGCGGTAACGGCTATCTGAGTGTCGCCCAACGCGAGGCGGTGAACGCCGAACTGAACAAGACCGGCGAATTCAAGAAAGGCCTGTACCACTACACCGACGCCAACGGCGTGCCCCAGACCGTTGATGGCTCGCAGGCGATCTTCGAGCGCGCCACCGGGCGCAAGCTCGAATTCGCAACTCCGCGATACACCGATGTCATCGCGATGAACCCGCAGGCCTACGACTGGGCGCAGCAGGGCGACGCGGGGGTCTCGGAGAAGTGGCTGGGAAGCTTCACCGAACGCAACCTCCGGATCGGATTCCTGCGCCTCGACGCCGGCGCCGTGTACCAGGCGGGCCAGCACCCCTCCATCGAAATCTTGTTCCAGCTCAACGGCAAGGTATCGGCGGGCGGCGAGAAGTACGGTCCCGAAACCGGATACGAATTCTTGGCCAATGAGGGTCCGGTGCCCGTCGAGGCCATCGAGCCGACCGAGTTCTTCCGCGCGGTTCTGCACACGTTCTGAGTCGACACGAGGCAACACGGAGCACACACAGCCCCGTGTTGCGCTCACCGGCCACTGCCTGTCTCTACGAGAAAGACTCATCCCATGACCGATTCCGTCAGCCGCCCGGTGTTGCACGACCCCGAAGTTCTGCACCAGCGCAACCCTGTCGACGGCGCACCGGTGGACACTGGTGACGGGGCCGTCATCGAGGTACGCAATCCGGCGACGGGGTTGCTCCGAGAACTCTCGGAGGCAGGGGTTTCCGCGGACGCGTCGCCGCGGCGGCGTTCCGAGTATTCCTACGACGCCTCCAACTACCGCGTGGAACCGCTCGCGGTCGCGTTTCCGCGCACCGTCGACGACGTGGTGGCCGCCGTCATGGCGTGCCGGGCGAGCGGCACCGCGGTCATCGCCCGAGGGGGCGGAACGTCGATGGCCGGCAACGCCATCGGCCCCGGACTCGTCCTGGACTTCTCGCGGCATATGGATCGCGTCCTCGCCCTCGATGAGGAGGCCGGGACGGTCGACGTCGAACCCGGCGTCGTCCTCGCGGCACTGTCCCGCGAGGTGGAACGCGCCACCGGCGGTCGCTGCACGTTCGCGCCCGACCCTTCTTCCAAGAACCGCGCCACGGTCGGTGGAGCGATCGGCAACGACGCATGCGGCAATCACTCCGTGCGCTACGGCCGCACCTCCGACCACGTGGCGGAAATCGACCTCGTCACGTCCGATGGCGCGCGGCTGACGGCGACCGAGACGGGCCTGCGGGCAACCGATCCCGCCGACTCATTCTCTATCACCCGAGCGGAGACCCTCTCGGCGTCACTGGCCCGGCTCGCCCAGGAGAACCTGAGCACCTTCCGCCTCGAACTCGGCCGCATTCCCCGGCAGGTCTCCGGCTATCACCTCCAGAATCTCCTGCCGGAGAGGAAGTTCAACATCGCACGCGCCGTCGTCGGCTCCGAGGGAACGTGGGCGATAGTCGTGGGCGCCCGCATGAAGCTCGTGCCGAAGCCGGCGACCGCGCTCCTGGTCTGCCTCGGCTACCACGACGTCGTCGACGCCGCCCGCGACATCCCCGCCATCCTCGAGTTCTCACCCGCCGCCGTCGAGGGCACCGACGAGGCCATCGTCGCCACCATGCGGCACCGTCGCGGACCCGATTCCGTCCTGGGCCTGCCCGAGGGACGGGCGTGGCTCTTCGTGGACCTCGACGGCGACGACACGGAGGCGGTGCGCGCTCAGGCGGACCGGCTGCTCGCACGGCTGGCAGAGAACGGGCGGCTCGTGCACGGCCGTGCGGCCGCGGACCCCGCCGAACGCGCCTCGCTCTGGCGCGTCCGGGAAGATGGGGCGGGACTGTCCTCCCGTCTGGCGTCGGGGGGTGAGTCGTGGCCGGGCTGGGAGGACTCGGCGGTCGCCCCCGACGAGCTTGCTGACTACCTTGCCGACCTTCGCGAACTCCTGGCCGAGCACGAGCTCACCGGGGTTATGTACGGGCACTTCGGGGCCGGCTGCATGCACATCCGCATCRCCTATGATCTGCGCAGCGAGGAAGGCCGCGAGGTCTTCCGCACGTTCACCCGCCAGGCCGCCGAACTCGTGGTCCGGCACGGCGGATCGCTGTCCGGTGAGCACGGCGATGGCCGGGCTCGGTCCGAGTTTCTGCCCCTCATGTACTCGCCCGAGATGATGGCCGCGTTCTCCGAGTGCCGCCGTCTGTGGGACCCCGTAGGCATCCTGAATCCAGGCTCGATGACCGAGCCCGATCCCATGGACGCGCACCTCGCTCTCGCGGGGGTGCCGCAGCGCGAATGGCGCACGAGCTTCGACCTACACCCGGCACATGCCGGGACGGATCCGTGGGTACACGCCGCCCAGGGCTGCATCGGCGTGGGCCGGTGCCGCGCGGACAGCGGCGGGGTGATGTGCCCGAGCTATCGCGCCACGCGCGACGAAAAGGACTCGACGCGAGGCCGTGCCCGCGTCCTGCAGGACATGGTCCGCGGCGCGCGCACGGTCGAGGAGGGCTGGCGATCCGAGGAGGTCCGGGAGGCGCTGGATTTGTGCCTGTCGTGCAAGGCCTGCTCGACCGACTGCCCAGCCGGGGTGGACATGGCCACATACAAGTCGGAATTCTTCGACCACTACTACCGCGGCCGCGTGCGTCCGCTCGCGCACTTCTCCCTCGGATGGCTCCCGCGCTGGCTCAAGCTGACAGGCCGCCTCTCCGTCGTCGTCAACGCCGTCCTCGCGACCCCGTTGGGCAAGGTTGCGGCAGCGTCAGGCGGGCTCACTACCAAGCGCGCGCTTCCGCGGTTCGCCGGCGCGCGGGAGTGGCGGCGCGAGATCGCCGACGCTGGCGCCCATGCTGCAGGCGAGACCGACAGCACGGACTCGGTGGTCCTGTTCGTGGACACGTTCACGCGCGGTTTCCGGCCCGAGGTCGCGGGCGCGGCCACCCGCGTCCTCGCCGACGCCGGACACGTCGTCGAATGCTCGCCCGACGCCTGCTGCGGCCTGACATGGATCTCCACGGGTCAGCTCGGTACCGCGAAGAAGCTACTTTCCAAGGCCGCAAAGGTGCTCGACGACGGTACCGACCGGCCGATCGTCGTCGTTGAGCCGAGCTGCGCGGCCGCGCTCCGGAAGGACCTCCCCGAACTCGTCCACACCGAGCAGGCCAAGCGCGTCGCCGCACGCGTGCGCAGCTTCGCCGCGCACGTCGCCGAACGAGTGTCCGCAGGCTGGGAACCGTCCCCGGCAAGCCCTCCGCCGGAACAGGCCGTGCTCCAGACGCACTGCCACGAGTACTCGGTCTTCGGAGCTGCGGCCCAGCGGACGGTGCTCGAAGCGGCCGGCGTGCGCAACGTCGTCGACGCGAATGGCTGCTGCGGCGTGGCCGGGAACTTCGGCTTCGAAGCCAACCACTACGACGTGAGCATGCAGGTCGCAGAGAACGCGCTTGCCCCCGCACTCAGGGCCACCGACGAAAGCGCTGCGGTGCTGACCGACGGCTTCTCGTGCGCCAGACAGGTAGACCAGCTCGATCCCTCGAGACCCGGCCTGCACCTGGCTCAAATCCTCGACCCGGGCACAACCACCAGCCCGACCCCGACCACCACCACAGCCCGCCACACCAAGGAAACAGAGGAACTCCCATGACCACCACCGACAGCGACCTCCGTACCTCACAGCGAGCACGCGAGGCCATCGCCAAAGTCAGCACAGGCATCTTCATCGACGGGCAGTGGAGCGAAGCCGCGTCCGGTGCCCGCTTCGACGTCGTCAATCCGGCAACCGAGGAAGTCATCGCGACCGTGGCCGACGGCGGCCCCGAGGACGCACTGCGCGCCATCGAAACCGCAGGCCGCGCACAGAAGGACTGGGCCAAGACAGCTCCACGTGAGCGCAGCGAGATCCTGCGCCGCGCCTACGACATCATCATGGCGCGACAGGACGAGCTCGCCCTCATCATGACCACGGAAATGGGCAAGCCGCTCACCGAGGCCAAGGGCGAGGTCGCCTACGCTGCCGAATTCTTCCGTTGGTTCTCCGAAGAAGCCGTCCGCATCGGCGGCGACCTCACGACAACGGGCGACGGGAAGAACCGCATCCTCGTCTCACGCGAACCCGTCGGCCCCTGTGTACTCGTCACCCCGTGGAACTTCCCGCTCGCCATGGGCACACGCAAAATCGGACCGGCCATCGCGGCCGGCTGCACGGTCGTGTTCAAGCCCGCCAACCTCACCCCGCTCTCTTCCCTAGCGCTCGTGGACATCCTGGTCGAGGCCGGGCTCCCCGCCGGCGTCGTCAACGTCGTGTGCACGACCAAGGCATCCTCGGTGGTCTCGCCCTGGATGGCGAGCGGCATCGCCCGCAAGATCAGCTTCACCGGTTCGACCGAGGTGGGCGTCCGCCTGCTCGAGCAGGCGTCCCAGCACGTCATGCGCTCGTCGATGGAACTCGGCGGCAACGCCCCCTTGATCGTCTTCGCCGACGCCGACCTGGACCGTGCTGTCGAAGGGGCGGTCGCGGCCAAGATGCGCAACATGGGCGAGGCCTGCACGGCCGCGAACCGGATCTTCGTCCAGCGGCCCGTCGCCGAGGAGTTCGCTCGCCGACTCGCCGCACGGCTGGGCTCGCTATCGGTCGGGGACGGCGCCGAGCCGGGCACCGACGTCGGCCCGCTCGTGGAGGAAAAGGCCCTGCGGAAGGTCCAGGAGCTCGTCGACGATGCCGTCAACAAGGGCGCGAAGGTCGTCTGCGGCGGGAACCGGCCGGACCACCCGGGCTACTTCTACTCGCCCACCGTCCTCTCGGACGTCTCAGCGGACGCGGACCTCATGACCGAGGAGATCTTCGGTCCGGTGGCTCCGGTCGTCCCGTTCGACACGGAGGAGGAGGCCGTCCGCATAGCCAACGACACCCCGTGGGGGCTCGCGGGCTACCTGTTCACCCAGGACGTGGACCGCGGCTTCCGAGTGGGGGAGGCCCTCGAGGTCGGCATGGTCGGCCTGAACACGGGCATCGTGTCCAACCCCGCCGCGCCGTTCGGCGGCGTCAAGGCCTCGGGTCTGGGCCGCGAGGGCGGACGCGTGGGCATCGACGAATTCCTCGAGTACAAGTACATGGCGGTCCCGCGGACATAGCTCGCTGGCCGCGGCCGAGAGAAAGGCCGGAGCGTGATCCCTCAGGGCTGAGCGGGGCATTCGGCGCCGCTCAGGCCCTGAGATTCGGGACCATCCGCTCTCCTCAGTCGATGTTCCCGTTGCCGGCCGGAGATGCCGTGCGTGAGGCGGGCCTAGCGCTGAGGACCTGAACCAGCAACCAGCAACGCGCCGAGGCGCTGCACGAGGGGAAGGTGCCCTACAACTATCATCGGCCTCACACTGCCATCGGAAATCAGCAAGCTCCGCACTGGTGTCACCAACGTCATGGCCTCATACACCGAGCCGGGCCACACGAAGAGAAGGATGTGGACTCACGTCATGAGAGGACTCGAAACGCCGAATGGCGCCGGCGCAGTGACAGCCACTCCGGACAGCGCGAGCAGCCTGGCCAAGATGCTCCACATCCTGCAGCTGTTCACCGAAGCAGAGCCCGTATGGTCGACAGCCGCCATCATCGAGGCTCTGGAGACCTCCAGATCGACGGGATACCGCTATATCAAGACCCTGCACGACGCGGGACTGCTCAACGCAGTGCGCAATGGTCAATACACCCTGGGCCCGCGGATCATCGAGATGGACCTGCAGATGCGCGTGACGGACCCACTACTCCTGGCAAGCCACGGCGTACTCGAGGATCTGGTGGACAAAATCGGGCACTCGGCTCTTCTATGTACTGCATACGGTGACTCGGTCCTGTGCGTCGGCGAGTGCCGCGCCCCGCTGAGCCCCGAAAACCGGTTCAGCCGCGGGCAGCGGCGCCCGTTGTTCCAAGGAGCGGTGTCGAAGGTCATCCTGGCGTACCTCCCGCATCACCGCCTCAAAGCCATCTACCCTCGCCAGCGCAAAGAAATTGAGAACGCCGGACTGGGCAGCACGTGGAGCGCCTTCCGCGCGAACCTGGGTGAGATCAAGAAAGACGGCTACGTCTTGACCGTGGGGGAGTTCAACCCCGGCGTCTACGGCGTCGCGGCACCAATTCTCACCGACCAGAAGACAGCCCTGGGGAGTGTGGGTGTCGCCTGGGATGAGAACGAGCGCCGCGATGTCGACGTCCAGCACGCTGTGCTCGCCGTCCAGCAGGCAGCAACGACCATCTCGGGCCGACTGAGGGAGAAGCAGCGCGCTGTGTGACCGAAGGCGGGGATGGTCCAGAGCCCGACCAGCGCCCAGCCGAACAAGGCGAGTCGACGGTCGCCGCGAAGACGCCACTCACGATCAACAACCCTCGGACTCGACGTCACGTACCAGAGACTGCCGCCAAGGTGACCGGGGATCTGTCGATACCCGGCGTACCCCGGGTGCCGGCAACCCGAAGGGACACGTCAAATGTAACGCACACCCGAAGGCGGCCAGTATTCTTGAGAGTTACCTCGAATCACGACACCAGCCTGACCGATCAGCCCTACCAGCCTGGCCCCACCTGTTTCGGCCTGATCAGGAGCTTGCCCGCTTTCGAGCGTGATCCTTCACAGTGCTGCCGTGACAGGTGACCTCTCCCAGACCGGTGCCGTCACCCGAGCATGTTCGCATATCCCGTTCCGTCGGCCGAAGACACGATGTGCGCGGGGACACCACCGGTGGCGGTATCGACTATGGACAGGTCGACGGTGTCGCGGACGCGGTCTTCAATACCTCGTTGGTTCTGCGTAATTCGGCTACCTCTTGTCGAAGGCAGGGTCCGACACGTCGGGTGTTGCAGACGACGCTCCGGGAGCGGGGTGGGTCTCCTCCCGTTCAGTCCAGTTCGCCAGCGTCGCCGAGCAATGCCGAGCAGCTCGCCGACATGGCGCCGGGCGATCTTCGGGCCGTGCTCGCGGATTCGGTCCCGATACATCCGTACTGTGCGCTCCTGGGTCTCGGTGTCGTACTCTGCGGTGCAGGCATGATCAACATTGTCCTTTTGAGATCAGCGTCACCACTTCGCCCTGAGCGTCTAGTTGACTACATCTCATATTCCGGGATATTGTCAACATCGATCAGAACGCCAATCCTCGGTCCTGCAGATGATCGCAATGCGATGAATTCCCTTCATGGGAATTTGCTATGACGTCAGAAGTAAGGAGCCCTAGGAGCAGGCTCCCGAGTCGGTGGAACACCGTCCACCACTGCTTGGGCACGCACCGCGACGCCACGAGGAGTGACGATGACGGTAACGCTGACGCACAACCCACCGGGCAAGGCCAGGCGGGATCCGGTCTTCACGGCCTTCCTGGATGCGGGTGCATTGGTATGAGGATTAATAACGGCGGCGCCTAAAGCTCCTCGAGCAGTATCACTTTGGTGCAGTGTCAGCTTCCCTCACAGCACACCCGGTGTGGACGGTCGATTAGCCCGGCCTAGCCAGCGGCTACGAAGAGAAGGGCGTGGACTTACGACATGAGAGGATCCGATTCGCCGAGTGGCGCCGGCGAGGTGACGGCCACTTCGGACAGCGCGAAGGACCCGGCCAAGATGATCCACCTCCGCTGGCGGACGATCCTAGCTTGCCACGGATCCTCGAGCGAGACGTACTACCGCAGGATGTGGAACCGCCATCGTGAAATAGCCGCTCGTTGGGCGGGATTGGCCACCGCATCGGGTCTGGGGTGGTGGCTGTTCGCCGTTGTCGGTGTGATCTCACCGACCCTGTTCGCGGCGTTGATCGCCGCGATCGTCTTCGCAGTCGCCGGAATCGGGCCGTCACGCCCTCCCCGTCCGGCCACCATGGCGGCCCAGGCCATGCTGGCGGTCTCCATTGGTTTGTCGATGCGACGAGAAACGCTGTCCGCTTTGGGTTCTCACGGTCTCGTTGTCGTCGGATTTTCTATCGCGACGTTGCTGCTGAGTGTCGGTACCGGACTGATCCTGGGTCGTCACCGGGATGTCGATTCCGCAACCGGTGTGTTGTCGATGATTGCGGGCGGTGCGACAGGTTTGATCGCCGTCGCCCAAGATCTGGGCGCCGACGGGCGCGTCGTGGTAGTGGCCCAGTACCTGCGGGTTGCCCTGGTCGTGCTGTCGATGCCGCTCATCGTCACCTACGGCTTCGCGGCCCCCAGCACCACCGCTTCGGTTCTGCCGGTCACATCCGGTTCTGCTGTGCCCTGGTGGTTCTCGATCGGTTTCATGATAATTGTGATGATTGCCGGCACTGGCGCAGCGATGCTCGTTCGCATTCCGGTCCCCGCTACGCTAGGTCCCTTGATCGCATCAGCGTCGTGCGAGCTCGCAGGGTGGGTGGATGGCATTCACATCCCATCGGTGGTGTTGCCGATCGCATTCCTGATCATCGGATGGCAGGCGGGATTGTCATTCACCCGCGACAGTTTGGGTGCGTTGGGCCGAATCTTCGTCTGGGCGTTGGCGTTGATTGTCGTGCTGACCGTGGCGTGTGCTGGGCTCGGTGTGCTGTTGTCGATGTGGACAGGCATCAGCGTCTTGGACGGATACCTGGCGACCACCCCCGGTGGGTTGTCCGCGGTATTGGCTGTTGCCACCTCGACTGACTCCGACGCGACTTTCGTTGCAGCGTCGCAGGTGATCAGATTGGTGATGATGCTGTGTGCGGCGCCGCTGCTCGTGTGGGCGATCACCCGTCGGCATCGACCCTCCAGGACTCGGTCGTGATCCACGCGACCACCGCCGAGGCTTGTCTCTAGCTTTCTGGTGGCGTCTGTAGGTGTGAAAAGGTTGGGTGCGCTATCCTTCGGTGCGACAGCCGGGACGTGAACTGGTCGACCGCCTTGCGAAGGTCGATGAGGTGGCTCGCATGCTGGTCGCGCGGCCGGTCCTCAGCGAAACGGGTAGCACGAGTGGATGGTACGCGCTTTGCCGTGCTCGTCGAGGGCGACGAACGCGGCAGTCCGTGTGCGGGTCTGTCACTTGCTCCTCTGTCTAGCAGACATCATCAGTGATAGAAGTGATAGATCTGCGGCCATCGCTGTGAAGACGRCGTCCGGGACTCTGCGTTTGAGGATGCGAAGTGCATCATTCCCCCGCCACCGCTGGCCTTGCGGACTCGCGCGTCGGGTTGGCAGCGGAAAGAGTGAGGGCGGCGAACTGCGGCATTGAGCTGGCGGTTCCCGGTGCGTGAGAGTTGATGTCGAGCGCGAACATAGCGGCGCGGCCCTCGTTGAGCCGTTCGCGGAGGGTTGTTTGGGAGTTGAGATCGCAGGCGCCGCAGTCGCAGGGGTGTGGCATGGTCGCGGCGGGCATCGCCGTAGCAATCTGCCGCATCGGCCCGTTTGACGACCGACCGATATTCGCCTTCTTCGGCTCGGTTAACTGCTCCACGGTCCGGGGCCCGGAGCACGGTCGAGACGACGGGGTTCTGGACGGCGCAGGTCCTTGCGCCGTACAGCGTGGCGGGCTATGGGTGTGCCACGACTAGGGTAACCGTGACTCTGCCGTTCGCCTTGTGGCGCTCGACCCGTTGACGAGTAGGATCGTTCCACCGCCCGGTTGATCGA
This sequence comes from Rhodococcus sp. P3_B8, assembly GCF_056402775.1. Lineage (NCBI taxonomy): Bacteria > Bacillati > Actinomycetota > Actinomycetes > Mycobacteriales > Nocardiaceae > Rhodococcus > Rhodococcus sp. P3_B8. Next base: position 10,761 of record NZ_JBFUGT010000074.1, on the reverse strand, counting down.
TCCGGGATTTCTTCCTCCGTCCGAAGAGGCGTACTCCCCGGCGACTGTTGCCGAGCTTGCTACACCTTCCGCAACCTGCACCTATCGGGCCGCTGCGCAGCCTCCCATCGGACAGTCCCGATCAATCAAGGTTACTGCCGCCTGTGCCGGACCGGCTGCAGGCACTCGCCGACGCCAAAGGCCACCGGGAAAACCGCAGTCTCCGAACCATTTCTGCGTCGGGTGCGCCGCCAGCAGCTGTTCTTCTCCCGCATGCATCGCGACCACTACCGCATCCCCGGACGAGCACGACTGGGCAAGCACGGCACGCGAGGACGGCGCTCCACGCCCACGGGTACCGAGCGCCGAGATCCGACACGGGCCGGAGTTCAACGCCAACTCCCGCTCGATATTCGCCGCGACTACCGCCGGAGGGACGTGGACCTGACCAATCGCACCCTCATACGCGGCCGCCGCGTCGTTCAGGACTTCGGCGAGGCCCACAGGTGGTCACCTGCACTCACCGCAAGGTTCGACCAGGCGCTGGTCGTCGTGCTGTCCGGCCATACCGGCGATGAGAAGATTCGCTACTCCGAGTTGATCTCCACGGTCCGTCATCGCGGTCGGGTCGTGGAGATCCTCGACCAGCTCGGGCTGCTCGACGACGACCGGGCACCAGCGTTTGAGGCGTGCCTCGAGCGCCAACTCGACGGCATCACCCCGGCATCCGGCGACGTCGAGGACTGGATCCGCGCACTCCACGACGGTGGGCTACGTTTGCGTCCCCGCGCGATTCCCCGGCGCTTACGTCGATGGAATCGATCGCGACTCCGGTCAGGTGGGAAGCTGTACGCGCAGGTCACAGTAGTTCTGAGAACCAGCAAGGTGATCTCCTGCGCGTTCGGCGTCTTCGCGGAGCTACGCGCGGACCGTGGCACCGTCAGGGAGTGGACCAGGACCAGTTTCCGGCCGTCGTCGATAAGAGCGATGACTGTGAAGTTGGGGTAGTCCTGCCTCAAGGAGCGCGTGTCTACGGTGGCTGAACCCACCACCTCCGACTGTTGACTAAGTCTCACAGTACGGGATATCGTCAATCCCGCTCCTAGGAACTGTGACCGTCGGCACATTGAGTCAAGATGTCAAGTGGAGTCGGCGGTCTATCTGGCTCGAGGGGTCCACCCGCGTCGTGAAGGAGCGGTTCACCATCACACCGTCGTGTTCGCGCCGTTGCGCACCGAACACCAAGCCAAAGGTAGTAAGACGCATGACCGAACAATGTCGATCGAACCCGTCCGACACTCGTATTCCCAGCGTGGCCGAGCGCACTCGTATCATGAGAGTCATCCCGGAACGGACCCCGCTCTCCGTCAGCTCCCCGGGATCCACCAGATCCTTCCAGGCCTCGGGCCCGGCACGTCCGGGAGGTGTCGGCCGGTGAATATGCACGTCAATGCGGGCCTGCGGCTCGACAATCTCCCGATTGGCAAGTTTCATCGGCGTTTGGTGCTGTTGGTCGGCCTCGGCATGTTCTGGGACTCGTTCGACAACAAGATCTCATCCGCGGTGCTGGCATCGTTGCTGCCTACCGGCTTCTCGACGCTCGAGTTGAACTCGCTCTTCCTGTCGGGCACGTTCGCCGGTCTCGCGATCGGAGCGGCGTTCGCCGGGTGGCTCACCGATCGGTTCGGACGCGGCTTCGCCTTCCAGTTCAACCTGGCGCTCTTCGGGGTCTTCGCTCTGGTTGCGGCGATGGCACCGAACATGGAGGTGCTCATCGCCCTGAGATTCGTGATGAGCATCGGGATGGGGGCCGAGTACGTCATATGCTGGGGCATTATCACCGAGTTCATTCCGCGAGGCCACCGCGGCCGATACTTGGGCCTGCTCGGAATTTTCGCCGGGCTCGGAGTCTCGCTGTCCTCGCTCATCGGCTGGGTGGTCATTCCCACGTTGTCCTGGCGCGCGATGTTCGTCATCGGTGGCGTGGGCGCGCTGATCACCTGGTGGTTGCGCCGGAAGATGCCGGAGTCCCCGCGTTGGTTGGAGTCGCGTGGGCGGTACGAGGAGGCTGAGGCCGTTATCCAGGGGATCGAGAGAGAGTCCGGCGTCTCGGGCCGGGAGGTCAGCCCGCCTCCGGTCGTGCACCAGGCGGCGGGCGCAGTGGACGAGAAGGCCGAGTGGGTGCCGATCACGGTGCTGTTCTCGCGCCCTGTCATTCGGCGGACGTTGATGGCTCTGATCTTGACCGTCACTTGCCTGTTCGGTTCCTATACCGTCACCGGCTGGATGCCCACGTTCTTCGTGGAGCAGGGGATGACCGTGTCGAAGTCATTGGGGTTCAACGCGGCCATCATGTCCGGCTATGTCGCGGGACCGCTGCTGTGCATGTTCATCACCGACCGCCTCGGACGGCGGAACAGCATCGTGATGTTCGGCGCGCTCGCCGCGGTGTTCGCTGCCATCTATCCGTTCATGACAGAACCTGCGCTGATCATCGCCGTCGGCTTCATCCTGGTCGCGATGGCCGCGTCGTTCCTGACCCTGTGTTCGGGAACGGCTCCGGAGTTCTTCCCCACCGCCTTCCGCTTCCGTGGCGGCGGTTTTGCCCAGACTGTCGGTCGCATCGGCTTGATCGCTTCCCCGTTCATCGTCCTGTGGTTGTTCTCCAGCTATGGCATCCTCGGGGTGATCCTGGCCCTTTCGGGCATGTACGTGGCCGTGACCCTGCTGTACGCCGTCGCCCGTGTGGATACCTCTCGTGAGGCGTTGGCGAAGATCGCCCCGGACGGTGACACCGATGATGGGGCGGAGGGGCCCGAAGCCACGCATGACTCACAGCGAGAGTCGGATTCGGCTGCCGCTCCCGTGCCGTCGGCCGCATCGGGCGTGTCGGGTCGGCGGCCTGGCTCGCACGGTTGACCGCGTCCGACGGACCATGCCTGTGATGTTCTCGGACCGGTCTTGCCGGTCCGAGAACGTCAATCCGGCGACTCTGTGCGGTCCCTCGGGCAGCGTTCCGGCGGCGGGTGCCACGAGCTGCCGGGAACGCATGCCCTTTTATCTGGCCGTGGAGGGGCGCTTCGGCGCACGTGGCAGCCACGGGCCCTCACTGCAGAGGTTAGCCCGTGGGGAGCACGCTGCTCTGAAGGATGTAGCGGGTCTGGTCGAGTTGTTCCGACGGTGAGGGGTCCACCAACCGCCGTCGCCTACGAAACCCGTGTTCAGGTCGTAGATATTAGCGACCCATCCTTTCCGAATGATAGGTCGATGTATTCGCGCCGGAACGGCACTAGCAATTGACAATATCTCATATTGCGGGATATTGTGTCAGTAGTAGGCGGAACGCCCATCTCCCGTTTCCAGCAGGCCTATGCCGCGCACCATTAAATGACATCGCGCATGCTCCCGACACGAGCGCCCGGGCCCGCGACCGTGATCCGACCGAGCGGCGACGTCAAGCACACTGAAAGGTGAGTTTCATGCCCTCTGGCTGCCCAATCCCCCATCCATCTGAGGACTGGGATCCGCTCGCCCCGGAGAACCATGGCGACCCGACAGACGTCTACACCCACCTGCGCGACGAATGTCCCGTCGCGTGGAGCGACCAATTCGGGGGGTTCTACGCCCTCACGCGCTTCAAGGACGTGACCGAGTCCGCTCTCGACTGGCACACCTTCACCAGCGCACAGAAGACCCCGATCCCCGATGCCACAAGCCCGGATCGCCCCCCTCGAGCACCTGCCGAGGTGGACCCGCCCTTTCACACGGCCTACCGCGACCTGCTGAACAGGTTTTTCACACCGGAGTACATCCGTCGCATCGAACCGGTGATCCGCCGGACCGCACGGGACCTGATCGGACGGTGCGTTTCCCTGGGCGAGGTCGACGCCGTCGCGTCCTTTACCTTCTACATGCCGATCCAGGTCCAGTGCATCTTCCTCGGCATCTCGGTCGAGGACGCCGAGCGCATCAAGACGACGATCAACCAGATCATCGATGCCGGTGCGGCCGGCGACAGCGCGACGCACAAGGCTGCGAACGATGAGATCTACGAGTACATCTACCAAGTCCTGGCGACGCGTAAGAAGGCGCCGCATGACCCGAACGACGTCATCAGCGCGATGATCCACGAGGAGGTCGGCGGGAGGCGACTCACCGACGACGACATCGCGGGCACGATCCGGTTGTTCCTCCAAGCGGGCCACGGCACGACGACCAACATGCTCGGCAGCATCATCCGACATCTCGCCACGACTCCGAATGATCAGAAGCGGCTCAGGGACGAGCCGAAGCTGATCCCCCAGGCGATCGAGGAGCTGCTCCGAGCCTGGACGCCCGTCCGCCTCGTTGGCCGCAAGACGACCCGTGATGTCGAGATCGAGGGTCGAATGGTCCCCAAGGGATCGCGGGTCGGCCTGATGGTGTCGGCAGCAAACCTCGACGACCGCAAGTTCGAGAACGCGGACAAGGTCGATTTCGATCGCAAGCCCAATCCTCACATCGCGTTCGGTTTCGGCCCGCATCGATGCGTCGGTGCCTCTCTCGCACGTGAGCAACTGCGCATCGCGGTGGAAGAGCTGCTCTCGATGACCGACGACTTCGAGTTGACGGGTGAGCCCGAGATGAGCACCTGGACCCACCTCGGCCCGTCCAAGCTCCCCGTACGTTTCGTTCCGCGCTCCGTCGACCTGACCGGCAGCGTGATCCGGGCCGGTTACAAAGAGCTGGTCATGACTGTTGCCGCGGTCCGCCCCGTGGCCGACCGCACCGTCGAGATCGAGCTGCGCGCCAACGAGGACGCAGCGCTTCCCGAATGGACGGCGGGCGCGCATATCGACGTCGTGCTGCCTGGTGACGTTATTCGGTCGTACTCAGTGATCAACGGACCGTCGGACCGGACCCATTGGCGCATCGCGGTCCTGCTCGAGGAGAACGGCCGCGGTGGCTCCGCGATGCTCCACACACTGAAAGTCGGCGACCGGGTCCCGGTCCGCTGGCCGCGCAACAACTTCGCGCTGGAGACCGCCGACCGCTACCACTTCTTCGCGAGCGGGATCGGGATCACACCGATCCTGCCGATGATCGAAGCGGCGCAAGAGCGCGGCGTGCCATGGCGGCTGGACTATGTGGGGCGGACCAAATCCCGGCTGGCCTACCTCGATCAGCTCGAGCGCTACGAGGAGACGCAGATGCATCTCACGTCCGAGCGCGGCCGCCCCGACCTCAACTCCCTCGTCGCAGCGACGGACGAGCGAGCGGCGATCTATGCCTGTGGCTCGCAGGGTTTCCTTGTCGGCATCGAGGAGGCCGCCGAACGGGCGGGACGGGACCTACATGCCGAGTGGTTCGCGCCGAAGCCCGGCGCTCGACAGGGAACTGCGGGGTCGCATGAAGCATTCACAGTGCACCTCGAGCGCTCCAACATCGACGTGTCCGTGCAGCCTGGCCAGTCCATCATCGACGCCTGCGCTGAAGCGGGCGTGACCATTCCCGCTGCCTGCTTCGAGGGCACCTGCAGCTCCTGCCTGTCGACTGTGCTGGAGGGCGTGCCCGACCACCGGGACTCCTTCCTCTCCTCCAAGGAGCAGGCGTCCAACGCATTGATGGCGCCGTGCGTCTCGAAGTCGATGACCGAGCGCCTGGTGCTCGACTGGTAACTCTGACCCCCTTCTCGGCAACCACCGTGCCTGCCCCGGCCCGATGCGACCAGCCGCACCTCTGTGGCGGTTTCCGTTCAACCGCGAGCGAGAGGATGAGATTAATGGCACCGACGAACGTCGAGGGGTTCGCCGCATTCGCGCAGCACGTCGCAGCTGCACACCGACCGGAGGTCCTCAACGAGACCAAGCGGATCATCCTCGGCGCAATCGACTGCGGACTGGCCAACGACGACCAGCGACGTCGTCACGATGAGCGGCAGGAAGCAAGGGTCGGATCATCTGATGACACCGACACAGTACGAGGCCTGTCGCATCTCGATAGGGTGGGGGCCGTTGAGTACTCGTGCGCTCGCGCACCGCGAGCAGGTTCTTCCGCCGGCGATCGCCCGTACGGTCTCCGCCTCGGAGGGCAAGGGGATAGGCGCTCGTGCGCTTGATCCGGCGAATGCGGGTTCGCGGCTCGTTTCGATTACCGTGACGGGCGCAGCGCCCTCTCTGCGGTGCGTGCCAGGCGGAACGCGGACTGCCGTTCCTTGCGGGGAGCCTGCTGGCGGCCCTCTCAGAGGTCGCAGATCCGTACCGACCGAGGGAGACGCAGCCGTGACGGCTATCAACGGTCGGAATGTGCCCGTATCTGAGGAATTGCAGGTCCCGTTCCGCGTGAGTGGAGCGCTCGCCACCGGCAGCGTCCTGCAGCCATTGAACTCGTCGATGATCGCCGTCGCCATCGTGGGCATCGCCGCCCAGTTCGGGTCGACGTCCGGGATCTCCTGGGTGATCTCCGCGATGTACATCACGACGGCAGTCGGAGCTCCGACCGCGGGACGGTTTGGTGCACTCTTCGGCGCCCGGCGCGTGTTCGTCGGCGGCCTGGTGCTGGTTGCTGTGGGCTCGGTCGCAGGAATGCTGGCCCCGGGCGTGGGATGGCTCATCGGAGCGTATGTTGTTCTTGGAATTGGCATTTCGACGCACATGCCAAACGCCATGACGATGATTCGCAGCTATGCCGAGCGGTACGAGCGGCAGCCGCGTACAGCGCTCACCACTCTGGTGGTGTGCGGTCAGTCCGTGGCTGCGCTCGGCCCTACAATCGGCGGTGTGCTGGTGGGCACGTTCGGATGGCAGTCCATTCTGTGGGTTAACTTGCCGGTTGTGTTGCTCAGCGCTGTCGCCGTGATGCGGGCCGATGTCGGATTCGCCGGCGGACGAGCTACATCTGTGCGCGCGGCGCTACACACCCTTGATGGGTTGGGAATTCTGCTGTTCCTCGTCACAATCACCTCGATGATGATGGTATTGGTCTCGTTGCGAGATGCCCCATCGTGGGGGTTGCTGCCGGTAGCCATCGTAGGTCTGGGTTTGTTCGTCGGATGGGAATGGCGGACGGCGGAACCGTTTCTCGACATCCATGCGTTGGTGCGGAACCGGGCGCTCAGTGGAACGCTCGGTCGGGCACTGATCACCTTCACGTGCTTCTACTGCGTGTTCTTCGGAATTCCCCAGTGGCTGCAGTACGTGCGGGGAATGAGCGCGATCGAGGCCGGGCTGACGATGCTGCCCGTTGCCGGGGTCAGCGTGATCTCCACGATCGTCGGATCCCGCCTTTACCGAAAGGCCGGGGCCCGCTGGACCCTGCTCGTCGGCACCTTAGCGCTGCTGATCGGGGGCGTGTTGATTGCCTCCGTCGAACGTTCCACCGCGCCGATTCTGGTGCTGCTGCTCGTGGGAGCAGTCCTTGGTATCCCCAACGGCTTCAACAATATCGGAAACCAGAGCCTGGTGAATGCGGTGACCTCCGTCGAGGAAGTCGGTACTGCTATCGGCATGTACCGAACGATGACGTTCATTGGCGCCAACCTCTCTGTCGTCGTGCTGCAGGTGACTGCCGGTGATGAGATCGATGATGGCGGATTACATCGCATGGGATGGTTCATCGCTGCCACCGCGGTCCTACTCTTCGTCGGGATCGTCTTCTCGCGCAGCATTGGACCGAACGCCGAGGCTCGGATAGACAACGCAGGATCCTGAGCCACGAGACCATCCGATGACATCACAACATTGGGTAGTGGCCGAAGCGAAAGAGGATGCCGAAACGGCGAAGTCTGGAATGGACACCGGTTGGTGGACACCTCGTGTCGGAGATAGTCCATGTTGAATGGTGAAGTTCCGTCCGCCGTCGAAGGACGCGGAACACGGGGAGCACAAAGCCGACGCCGTCGCGCTGGTCGTGCGACCAAACCCTGGGGGGTGGGTCAAGCAGGCGCGCATCGACCGCGGCCAGCGCGACGGACTGAGTAGCGAGGAACGCGCCGAGTTGACCCGGCTGCACTGCGAGTTGGCGAAGGTCGCCGAAGAGCGTGACCTACTCAAACGAGCCACGGCTTTCTGAGTGAAGGAATCGACCCGGCGACCCGGGCGACCGCATCGAGCACCTCCTCGGAGACACCGCCGATGTGCCCCTTCTCGAGCCGGGTGTACCACTCGGTGCTCACCCCGGCGAGGACGGCGACCTCCTCACGCCGAAGCCCCGGTACCCGGCGCCGGGCGCTCGTGGGCAGGCCGACCTGCTCCGGCGTCAGCTTGGCGCGTCGGCTGGCGAGGAAGTCTCTGATGTCCGCGCGATTGTCCATGCCTCCACGGTACGAGCGATGCTCGGCTCGTAGGGGGTTGAATTTGTACCCCCATAAACAGAACCTTCTCCGCATGCCCGACGCGGGGTCTGATGGATATCGACACCAAACAACTCAAATCGATACGAGGTTCTGCACATGCTTGATGAAGCCCTCATGGCTTCCGAACCGGAGCACGCCGCGCCACGCGGCACCCTGTCTTCCGGCCTTCCTCTCGTCGTCTACGTTCTGGCGCTGGGCACGTTTTTGATGCTCACCACCGAGTTCGTGGTCGCGGGTATTCTCCCCGAGATCGCGACCGACTTACGCATCTCGCTCGCGGAGGCTGGCTCCCTCATCACGGTGTTCGCGATCGGGATGATCATTGGCGCCCCGCTGCTGACGATGCTGACGATGCGACTGTCGAAGCGGCTGACGCTGGTCCTCGCGCTCGTCGTTTTTGTCGTCGGCCATATCGTCGTGGCGCTCGGATCGGACTTCGTGATCCTGATGGCCGCCCGGTTCGTGACCGCCCTGGCGACCGGGGCGTTCTGGGCGGTCTCCGCCGTCGTCGCCACCCGCGCCGCCGGTCCTTCCCTCGGTTCCAGAGCGATGGGCATCGTCGGGGCGGGCGGTTCGCTCGCCACGGTCCTCGGCGTGCCCGTGGGCGCGTTCCTCGCGCAGCATGTCGGCTGGCGAGGCACGTTCTGGGCGCTCGCGATCGCCGCCGTAGTAGCGGTCGTGTTCGTCGCCCGGCTCGTCCCGCGCGACGCGCCCTCGCACGAGCCCTCCTCCCTCGGCTCGGAGCTGGCGGGTTTGCGGTCCCTGCGACTGTGGCTGGTGCTGGCCGCCTGCATCACGACCTGCGGCGGGGTGCTCGCCACCTACTCATTCATCGCACCGATCCTCATCGACCAAGCCGGCGTCTCGGCCTCCCTGGTCCCACTGGTGCTCACCGGCTTCGGTGTCGGCTCGTTCATCGGCACCATCATCGGCGGGCGACTCGGTGACGCCCACCCCCACCTGGTGACGATCGTCACCCCGGCCATGACGACGATCATTCTCCTCAGCATCGGCCTCTTCTCGGGCTCGGCATGGTTGACAGTCGCGCTGGTCGTGCTGCTGGGCCTGTTCGGCCTCAGCGCCAACAGTGTGCTGATCCACCTGGCCGTCCGCTACGCAGGGAAGGCCGCGGCCCTCGGGTCGGCGCTGAGCGTCGCGTCGTTCAACGCCGGCACCGCCATCGGTACCGCGATCGCCGGTGTCGCGTTGGCCACGCCGCTCGGCCTCAGCGGTCCCGCGATGGTGGGCACCGTCATCGTCGCGCTCACCCTGATTCCCACCATCGTGCTCGCCCTCGTCTGCCGCCGTCGCGAGACGAGAACAGTGGTACCCGTGGAGCGATGAATTCCCCACCGATCCAGCTACCACTCGACGAAAAGGCGCATTGCACACGTCATATTGAAAGCAGATAACGGCCCATTTCAAGGAGAAATCCCGAGTCGAAAATAGGCGACTAGGAAGGTTGCTCCCGTCGAAATGCGTAGGACAAAACGCGTCACCACCAACACGGAGGGCAGCGAGGATGCCCGGGGGCCACTCACCGTGTCAGCGAGAACTGTGTATCGCCATCGATGGTCGCTCATCGCGCTCGCCGGGATTCTCGTGTTGCTTGTCGGCCTGTTCGGAAGAAGCCTGACCGACGAGCTCTCCGCCGGCAGTGACGATTCCGCGTCCACCTCTGCTCTTGCCTACGACGTGCACACGCGAGGACCTGCGCCGATACCTCCATCCGAGCGCCTGTTGCAGACCGTTTCGGCCGAGCCCTGGTTCAAAGTGGCCATCCGATCGAACCGCCACACCCTCCTCACGCCGCCGAGCTGGCGGCTGACCCGACCGCTGGAACCTGTGGCACAACCTGGCTTCGTCATGGCGCAGATATGCCGGAAGACCTGGGGGCTGAGGTGTTTTCCGACCAGCGACGGACAGGACTGCCGAGCTTGTGCGGCGTAGATGGTGACTCTGCGTTGGACGGCATCGACACTCAACCGTCGGCCGGTTCGAGTGCAGAACGCCGCATCGTCGCGTTGTCCGGCTCGTTCGATCAGCCACACGTTCATGACTGCGCGCACTGATTCCGTCATCGGTACCGACCGTTCTTTGCGGCTCTTGCCTACGCACCGAACGTGTCCGCTCGTTCCGGTGACGACGTCGCCGCAGTTGAGTCCGAGCAGTTCCGAGACCCGCAGACCGGTCTGCATCGCCAACGTCATCAGCGCATGATCACGCCGCCCGGCCCAGGTGCCGCGGTCAGCAGCGACTAGCATCGCAGCGGCCTCGGGTTCGTCGAGGAAGCAGACGATGGCTTTGTCGAACCGTTTCGGTGGGATCGCAAGGACCTGTGCAATGAGCGCTGCATGTTCGGGATGCCGCAGGGCGGCATAGGAGAACAGTGAGCGGATGGCGGTCAGTCTGGCGTTTCGGGTGCGGGCGGAGTCTCGTAGGTCCTTACG